>NZ_MVKA01000012.1:0-84524 GCF_002042905.1 Geobacillus sp. LEMMY01 | reverse complement strand
CACACCGCTTAAGCAGAATCTTAGCTTTGAAATGCGTCCATATCAGACTGGATGGTTGCTGGATTATCTATCATCGCACTCGTTAGTTATTTCACCCAATATGGACACTCCACACGCCTAAAGGGCGTGGGATTCTTGGGTCGTTCGCGTCCTCATCCATTTCTGGTTCGGACAACGCCCAAGTTCAGGGGTGTGCCATCACCCCGTCCCATCGGGTTAAGATGTACCCCRATGGGCGGCGCACCTGTGACCAGTGCGCTAGGTTAGGCGGCGAAGCCCGAAATCGCTTTGGCGATGTTGATGGCGCCATTTAAGTCGGCGTGGAGGGTGTATCCGCATTTTTTACACTGAAAGTGGATGCCATTGCGATTTCCCTTTTCCCGATGTCCACATTTACACGTTTGGCTCGTGTAGGTCGGCTTCACCCACTCGACCCGAATGCCCGCCATTTCGGCTTTATAGGCAATCATCATTTGCAGTTGATGAAACGCCCAAGAGTGAAGGCTTCGYCCCGCTTCTTTGGCCGATGYTGCCCGCTTKCGAATCCCCGTCAACTCTTCCATYCGAATCACGCCAACACCGTTGGCGAGGGCAAAACGRACGATTTGACGGCTGATTTTGTGGTTTCGATCCTTCATCCAGCGGGACTCTTTACGGCCGATTTTGCGAATCATATGGAGCTTCTTGGCTTTGCCCAACGTTCGCCGCAAAGCCGCATATCGTCGGCGCACAAAAGCRCATTGGCTGCCCTTGAAAAACAACGATTTCGTTCCCACGCTGGCAACGGCGATATAGCGAAGCCCAAGGTCAACCCCCATCACCTTTGTTTCGTGTCGCGGCTCCACTTCAAAGGTGATCGCGATAGCCAAGTACCATTTCTTTCTCTTTTTGTAGAGCTTGGCTGCCCCTTGTTTGGCGGTTCCATGAAGCAGCCGATTCAGCCATGCTTCTTGACAGGGGCGCGTGACGACAGGCACGCCAATTCGCTTCTCCAGCGTGGGGAATGAAACCGTGTAGAACTCTCCTTTCTTTTCCACCTTTACGTTTTGATTGTTAAAGCAACACCATAATGTTCGAAACTTCCTTGTTTTCTGATTTTTCTTTCGGGACTTCACTTCTCGAATCGTCTGATTCACGACGGCGGAAGGAAACCGCTGCGACGAAAACTCTTTAAAAATTTTGCTCGTCGCTTGATTCAGCTCGGGATGATTCAACAGCCAATTCGCAAACGCTGTATTCACTTCTGTCATCCGTTCGTACATGTCCTGTTTGACTTTCGTTGGGTTGTGCAGTTCCAGCCTTAGCGTGATCGTGGGCATGGATTCACCTCCTTGCGACAATTACAGGATTTCAGTTTTTTCAGAATCATTCGATATAAGAAAACGGCTCGCTTTCATGGGGCTGACCCAAAACGCGAATGCGTGTTGGGATCAGTCTCCACTTTTTCGCCCCAAATATAGAAGAATCGCCTTTTTTCTGGTAGAATGGAGTCATCGAAACCACTACCACCGAAAGAAGGGCGATTCTTTTATGAAACATGATCATATTTCCTTTAAAGAGTATACCATGGATAACCTCTCTTTGCCAATCAACATCGCCGATCTCATTCCGCGGCATAACAACGCGGTTCATGAGATCGGCGAACGCATCCCTATGGAGACGTTTCTTCCTTACTACAAAGGAGGGGGACACCTCCATCATACCCATCAAGTTAAGAATTTTGGTTCATCACCACAACATATACTTGACAAGCAATACGTTTTCCTGTACAAAGATGTGCAAAAATCATTGATTTACTGATTTTTCTATACAAATGCAAATAGGGGATGTTCAGAAAAAATCAAGTACAATCTTTGGTGAAGAGTCAGCCCCCTTTCTCGCTTGCGGGTCTGTAAACAGCCGAATCGGCATGACGTTCATATCCTTCCCTCTTTCCGTTCATCCTCATTACTTATGACTTCCCCGCCTCCCCCCATTCTATACAAGCCGTTTGCCGACAATGACCAAATCGCGTTCCACGCCGTCCAATTCCGCCACGCGCGGAAAATATCCCCATCGTTCAAATCCGAAGCGGGAGAAAAGCCGCAAACTTGGTTCATTATGGGCAAAAATAAAGCCGAGCAGCGTCTTGATCCCAAGTTCGGGCGCCCGTTCGACCGCCCGCTCGAGCAGCTTCGTCCCAAGCCCCCGGCCGCGGTGCGTCTCCGCGATGTAAATGCTCACTTCCGCCGTATGGCGGTACGCCGGGCGGCCGTAAAACGACTGAAAGCTGAGCCAGGCGCAAACCGCGCCGTCGTCCTCGACGACCCAAAGCGGACGATTGTGCGGGTCATGGGCCTCAAACCACGCCCGCCGGCTTTCGACCGACACCGGCTCCAAGTCCGCCGTCACCATCCGGCTTGGGATCGTTTCATTATAAATGCGGACGATGTGCGGCAAATCCGCCGTGGCCGCATCGCGGATCAAAAATGATTCCATCTTTCCATCTCCCCTTTTGCAAACAGGAATTTTATTTCCATCAGTAAAAAAAGCGAGAGTATAATGATACATTATGTACAAACAAAGAAAGGGGAAAGAGATGAAACGCCAGCTTGTCGTGTATCTTGTGTCGCTCGCCGCGTTTCTCGGCCCGTTTACGCAAACGATTTACACTCCTATTTTACCAGAAGTGCGAGAGGCGTTTGCGACTTCTTCGTTTCTCATCAACTTCACGATTTCGATTTTCACCTTTTTCCTGGCGATGATGCAAATCGTTTACGGACCGCTCACCGACCGGAAAGGACGGAGGACGGTGCTGCTTGGCGGCATCGGCAACTTTCTGTTTTTGAAGGAAACGAAACCGAAAGAAGCAGCGGACTTCGCCCCGTTCCGCCTCGCGGATTTTGCGGCGGTGCTCCGCCACCGCGCTGGGTTGTCAATCGTTTTGCTTGGATTTCTTCAATGCTACTCGCTGTATAATTTTCTCGTGTTTTTGCCCGGCATCTTGACAGATCAATACGGATTGTCAGCGCAGGAAAAAGGGACGGTGTACTTGGCGATGGATTTCTCCCCAGTCGAGCGAATCCGTTGTTTTTCGCCAGCCTTCTAAACAGATGTCGAACAACAGCTGTTTTCTTGTTGATCACACGGAACCATTCGATCAGCGCCTCATGTCGGAAAGCTGCCTATCCGCCCCACCGCAAGCCGCAAAATCGAAAGGGCTGCCCGAGCCGCTGGCGGCTGGCAAGCCCTTTTTTAATCCCGCTCTTCCGTCAATTCCGAAACCGGCACATCCCGGCGCTCATGAAGCCGGCCGTCGCGCAAATGGACGGTCGCCGTCTGCTTTTCCTCATCATACCCGTCAATCCATACCGACACGCCGTTGTAATACACCGGAATATCGGCAGGGGAAGAAACGATTTGTTTGACACGGTTCATATCCATGACCACTGTCCCCTTTCTCTCATGTTCCGTTTCCTAGTATGGGAAGAAACAGGAATGTTTATGCAAAAACGGCTCACACTAAAAAAAGACAAAAGCAAAAGAGGGGTGGACGATGAAAACAAGGAACGTGCTGTTATCGTATTGGCGCTGGCCGCCCGTGCTTCGCCTATTTGTCTCGGCGAGCGCGTTGATCGTGCTGTTTGGCGCGCTCATGCGCTTCATTGAACCAGAGACGTTCCGCACGGTGTTCGACGGCGTGTGGTGGGCGATCGTGACGTCGGCGACAATCGGCTACGGCGACATCGTCCCGAAAACGGTCGCTGGAAAACTCGCGGCCATTGGGCTTATCATCCTTGGCACCGGCATCCTCACCGCTTATTTCGCTTCCGTCTCCGCCGCGGCCGCCGCCCGGGAAACCGCCTTTACAAGCGGACAGCTCCGATATACAGAGCGCGGCCATGCGGTGATCGTCGGCTGGAACGAGCGGGCGCGCGAGGTGCTGCTCCGCCTCGCGCGGCACGACGCCTCCATGCGCTTCGTCCTCATCGACGCCACCATTCCATCCCACCCGCTTCCGAACGCGCCGGTTCATTTCATTAAAGGAACGGCAAGCGACGATGCGGTGCTGGAGAAGGCCAATATTCAAGAAGCGCGGTTTTTGCTCATCACCGCCGATCCGCATAAAGCGGAAGCGGAAGCCGATAAAGATACAATTGTGACGCTGCTTGCCGCCAAAAGCCTCAACCCGTCGGTGTATGCCATCGTGGAAATCCTAACGGGCCGAAACGTCCAGAACGCCTTCCGCGCCGGGGCGGATGAGGTGATTCAAACGAACTTGCTTTCCAGTTTCGCCATGGCCGCCAGCCTTCGCTCGCCGGGCGCCGCCAGCGTGTGGGAGACGGCGCTTTACCGCCTGGACGGACAGACGCTCTGCCTTCTCGAGCCAGACGAACAGCAAATCGGCCAGCCATTCGCCGCCGTTCAACAGCAGCTGCTCAAGCAAAACGTGACGCTGCTTGGCGTCATCCACGGAGATCACGGAGCGATTTCCGTTGCACCGGACCGCCCGATTCAACAAAGCGACCGCCTGTTCGTGCTTGCCCCTTAATCGAGCAGGCGGCGCTCCAGTTCTTGGACAAGCGCCTTTCCGACGGAAATATATCGCTCGGGTACGGTCGCGTCCGGGTCTTGCGGCTCGGCAAACTGATTGAATGAGGCGCTGATGTTGCCGACATCGGCGAAATCATCGATGCCCCGTTGGTATTTATGCGCAAGCAAAAACGGCCGCCCAAGCTCCACCGTCGTTCCGTGCGAATCAAGCTGCCCGTCGACCGCCCGAAACGGCACGCGCAAAAACTGGTAGCCCACGTCATCGGCGATTTTGTAGTCGAAATAGCCGTGATCGTAGTCCCACCCGCCGCCGATCGTATATCCCATTGGTTTTAATTGCTCTTCCAAATGGTACAGCTGAAATTGTTTCCCTTCCAAACGCGATGGAATTTCAATCATGCACAATCCCTCCTTTCTTTTATCGTTTCCCGTTTGACGGGGATTATTTGCCCACGGCAGCTTCAGACGCTTGGCGAAAAACGACAGGGAGCGATAAAGCCTCGTCCGGGCGTTGTGCGGCCGAACGATGGACCAACAATCGGCTCATGCATAACAAAACGCCTCTTCCCCCGCAAAAGGGAAGAGGCGCTTTTTCCGTCGTTCCGTCCGCCGTTTTGGGCGCGACTCGGGTCGAGCCGCGAGTCATCTCCTCCGAGAAAACAGCGGCTTGGCGATGGAACACGTTGTTATTTCAACCGTTTCTCCAGTTCTTCCTTCAGCTGCTCATAGCCTGGTTTGCCGAGGAGGGCGAACATGTTCTTTTTGTATGCTTCCACTCCCGGTTGGTCAAATGGATTCACCCCGAGCAAGTAGCCGCTCATGGCGCATGCTTTTTCAAAGAAGTAGACGAGGTAGCCGAACGTATATTCATCGAGCTTCGGCAAAGTGATGACCAAGTTCGGCACGCCGCCGTCCGTATGGGCGAGCAGCGTCCCTTCGAACGCTTTTGTGTTGACGAAATCAACCGTTTTTCCCGCCAAATAGTTCAGTCCGTCAAGGTCGTTTTCTTCGGCTTCAATGATCAGCTCATGACGCGGTTCTTCCAGCTTCAACACTGTTTCAAACAAATCGCGGCGCCCTTCTTGAATGTATTGGCCGAGCGAATGCAAATCGGTCGAGAAATCAGCGGAAGCTGGATAAATGCCTTTTTGATCCTTCCCTTCGCTTTCGCCGAACAGCTGCTTCCACCATTCGGCGAAATAGTGCAGCGCTGGTTCGTAGTTGACGAGCAGCTCGATCGTTTTTCCTTTGTTGTACAAAATGTTGCGGATGGCGGCGTATTGGTAAGCGGCGTTTTCCTCAAGCTCCGAGGAGCTGAAATCGTCGCGCGCTTTGGCCGCTCCTTCCATCATGGCGTCGATGTCCGAGCCGCTTGCGGCAATCGGCAATAGCCCGACCGCCGTCAGCACCGAGTAGCGGCCGCCGATGTCATCCGGAATGACAAACGTTTCATACCCTTCCTCATTGGCGAGCGTCCGCAAGGCGCCGCGCTTGCTGTCCGTCGTCGCGTAAATGCGGCGGCGCGCTTCCTCTTTGCCGTATTTCTCCTCAAGCAGCTTGCGGAAAAGGCGGAAGGCGATCGCCGGCTCGGTCGTCGTCCCCGATTTGGAAATGACGTTGATCGAGAAGTCTTTCCCTTCCAAGAAATCGATGACGTCTTTCATATACGTCGAGCTGATGTTGTTGCCGACAAAAATGATTTGCGGCGTTTTCCGCTTTTCTTTTGGCAAGGCGTTGTAAAACGAATGGTGCAGCATCTCGATCGCCGCCCGCGCGCCAAGGTACGAGCCGCCGATGCCGATGACGACAAGAACATCAGAATCCGATTGGATTTTTTTCGCCGCCTCCTTGATGCGCGCGAATTCTTCTTTGTCATAGTCGACCGGCCAGTCAAGCCAGCCTAAAAAGTCGCTTCCAACACCGGTTTTTTCATGAAGCGAATGATGCGCGACTTTCACGGCATCGCGCAAGTATGTAAGCTCATGTTCGCCAAAAAAGGCGAGCGCTTTGGAATAGTCAAAGCGAATGTGGGTCATCGATTTCCGCCTCCCCTTCAAGAATCATTGCCTTCTTTCACTTTAGCGGAATAAACAAGGGAAATCAAGCAGCCCACCTTTTTGGAAACGGATTCATTTTTCGCCATGTTCGCCGCGCCGATTTCCTTGCGTGACGCCTGGAGGGATGGTGATTTAGTGAAAAAGACAGCTTTATCCTAACCATTTTTCAATTAGAGAAACTTTGCCAAATCGGCTCTCTTTTCTGATGAAACGCCGCCGATTTGCGCACAAAACTCGTTTTTCACCAGCCTTCTAGGGGCTCGTGATGGAATCAAAAGGCTGCTCGCCTCAAGAAACGTGATCAACGTTGTGCTTTTTCCTCATTCGAGAACCATGGATTCGGGCGAGACGGCTGTTTTTCGCGCCCTCCTCACTTTCCGCCATCCTGTGGGATCGGGAGCGCGCCCAGGCAAACCAAGAAAATAGGAAAAGCGCCAGCTCAAGCAGATCCCGCCGCCGAGCCGGCGCCATCATCGATCGATTCGCGAAACCGCCGCTTCGCCTCATTAAAGGGAAGCGCGCAAAATGGCGAGCACATCATCGCGGTTCAACGTTTTGAAACGGCCGAACTCGCCAAACGCCATCGCTTTATCGGCCATCAGCTCCAAGTTTTCCTCGCCGATGCCATAGTCCGCAAGCCGCGACGGCGCCCCGAGGCTCGACCAGAACTCGCGCAGCCGCTCGATGCCTTCAAGCGCCACATCGCGCTCCGATTTGCCCGCCGGATCGACATCGAACACGCGCACCGCGAGCTGGGCGAAACGGCTGACGTTTTCATCGAGCACATGCTTCATCCAGTTCGGGAACAAAATCGCCAATCCCCCGGCATGCGGAATGTCATACACGGCAGAAACGGCGTGCTCAATATTGTGCGTCGCCCAATCGCCTCGGACGCCCATTTGCAAAAAGCCGTTTAAGGCGATCGTGCCCGAGTACATGATCGTCTCGCGCAGCTCGTAGTTTTCCAAATCGTTGATCAGTTTGGGCGCCGTTTCAATCACGGTTTTCAACACCGCTTCGCACATCCGGTCTTGCAATGGCGTGTTCGGCGTATGGTGGAAATATTGCTCAAACACATGGGACATCATATCAACGATGCCGTAAACCGTATGGTCTTTCGGAACGGTCATCGTATACGTCGGATCCAAAATCGAAAATTGCGGGAACGTAAACGGGCTGCCCCAGCCGTATTTTTCTTTCGTCTCCCAGTTTGTAATCACCGAGCCGGAATTCATCTCTGACCCGGTCGCCGCCAGCGTCAATACGGTTCCAAACGGCAGGGCGCCGGTGACTGGCGCTTTTTTCGTGATAAACTCCCACGGATCGCCGTCAAATTTCGCTCCAGCGGCGATCGCTTTCGTGCAGTCGATGACGCTGCCGCCGCCGACGGCAAGCAAAAACTCGATGCCTTCCCTCTTGCAAATGTCCACCCCTTTTCTTACGGTCGAGACGCGCGGGTTCGGCTCCACCCCCGGCAGTTCGGCGACTTCAGCGCCAATCTCCCCCAACATCTTCATGACTTCATCATACAGTCCGTTTCGTTTGATGCTGCCGCCGCCATACACAAGCAGCACTTTCTTGCCGTAGCGCGGCACTTCTTCTTTGAGCCGTTCGAGCTGCCCTTTTCCGAAAATAAGTTTCGTCGGGTTGCGGAAAATAAACTCTTGCATATGGATGCCCTCCTTTTCCTGAATCTATTATGGCAGCGCCTGCCACCGGTTGTAAAGCCAACTGCTTTGACGGCAAACGATGCATATTTTTCACGACTGCGATTCATCCTATAAGTTGAAAAGAAATTTTCCAAAGGAGGCAAACAAGATGGGAGCATTGCAGCGCATTGCGCTATTGTTGACCATTATCGGCGCCATTAACTGGGGACTGATCGGCTTTTTCCAATTTGACTTAGTCGCCGCCATTTTCGGCGGCCAAGACTCCGTTTGGTCGCGCATCATTTACAGCTTGGTCGGCATCGCCGGCTTGATCAACTTGGCGCTGCTGTTCAAACCAGCGGCAGAGCTCGGGCGCACTGAACCGAAAACATCGCGCACATGACGGAAAACCATTGGGACACTCACCGCCTGACGGTGGGTGTCTTATTTTTGCGCCTCTCCCAGCCCAAAAGCGTCATGGACTCTCACCGTTTGGGGGCGCAGGCTTATTGTTTCGGCCAATTTTCTTTCTTGGACTGCTCAATCCATTCACGCAGCTTTTCCTTCAATGGGCGAAAGCCGGACTCAATCGGCATCTTCATGCGCAAATGGCGCTTTTCCTTTTCCATGACGGGTTCGAGCGCCTTTAGGGACAAGCTCGCCCGCCTCGTCTTTCGGTCGACATCCAACACCTTGACCGTCACTTCATCCCCGACATGGACGTAATCGCGCACATCTTTCACAAATTGATGGGAAATTTCCGAAATATGGATCAGCCCTTGCATGCCGTCCTCAAGCTGGACGAACGCGCCATACGGCTGAATGCCCGTCACCTTCCCTTTCACGATCGCTCCTCGTTTGATCGTTGACAAGCGAAACACTCCTATTGATGAATTTCGTCTATGTTTTTGTATTATAACATAGACCGACAGCAAACCCCAAAAAAAGATGTCCCGCCGACGGCGGAACATCCCCAGTTACAGGCGCGCCAAAAACCGTTTCATTCGCTTAATGGCTTCTTGCAGCTGTTCGAGCGACGAAGCGTATGAACAGCGGATATAGCCTTCCCCGCTTTGGCCGAAGACGTTGCCGGGGACGACAGCCACTTTTTCTTCGATGAGCAGCCGCTCAGCAAACTGCTCCGACGTCAAACCGGTCGGCTTGATGGACGGGAAGGCGTAAAACGCTCCGCCCGGCAAATGGCACGGCAGCCCAATTTCATTGAGCGAGGCAACAAAATAGTTGCGCCGCCGCCGGTAGCTGTTGCGCATGTCGACGACATCGCGCTCTCCGTTGCGAAGCGCCTCAAGCGCCCCATATTGCGCCATCGTCGGCGCGCACATCATGGCATACTGATGGATTTTCAACATCGCCTGCAAAATCTCGTCAGGCGCTGCCGCAAACCCGAGCCGCCATCCGGTCATCGCAAACCCTTTCGAAAAACCGGAAATCAAAATCGTCCGCTCGCGCATGCCAGGAGCAGCGGCCATGCTCGTATACTCTCCTTCATACGTCAGCTCGGCATAAATTTCATCGGCAATGACGAGCAAGTCGTACGCCTCAGCCAGACGGGCGATCGCTTCAAGCTCCGTGCGGCTCTGCACCGTTCCGGTTGGATTGTTCGGTGAACAAATGATGACCGCCTTCGTCCGCTCGGTGATCGCCCGCTCAAGGTGCACCGGATTGAGCTGAAACTTGTCTTCGCCAGACGTGTGAACGGCCACCGGCTTCCCGCCCGCGAGCACGACAAGCGGCTCGTAGGCGACAAAACTCGGTTCGACGATGATCACTTCATCGCCCGGGTTGATGATCGCCCTAAGCGCCAAGTCGATGGCCTGGCTCGCCCCGACCGTCACTAAAATTTCCGTTTCCGGACAGTAGTCGACATGAAACTTGCGGCGCAAATAAGCGGCGATTTCTTGGCGGAGCTCCAAGAGCCCGGCGTTGGCCGTATACGACGTATAGCCTTGCTCGAGCGACAAAATGCTCGCTTCGCGAATGCTCCAGGACGTGACAAAATCCGGCTCGCCGACGCCGAGCGAAATGACGCCGTCCATGCTGGAAGCAAGGTCAAAAAAGCGGCGGATGCCGGATGGCTTCAAGCCCGCAACCGTCTTGGACACGTACGTTTTTCTCGTTTGCGGCTTCATGGCGACACCACGATGCGGCGATCTTGATCTCCTTGGTCAAAGACGATGCCGTCATGTTTGTATTTTTTCAAAATGAAATGAGTGGTCGTCGAAATGACGGAATCGAGCGTCGACAGCTTCTCGGAAACAAATTGGGCGATTTCCGCCATCGAACGCCCTTCAATGACGACCGACAAATCATAAGCGCCGGACATTAAATAGACCGATTTCACTTCCGGGAACCGGTAAATGCGTTCCGCCACTTCGTCAAAGCCGACGCCGCGCTTCGGAGTCACCTTGACGTCGATCATCGCCGTCACCCCTTCGCGGCCGTCCGCCTTCCGCCAGTCAATGAGCGCCGTATATTGGACGATCACTTTCGCCTCTTCTAACTTTTTGACGAGCGCTTCCGTTTCCTCGACCGGCAAATCGACCATCTTCGCCAGCACATCGATCGGCGTTCGTGCGTCTTTTTCTAATATTTCGATAATTTCCAGCTCTTTTTCGCTCAATTTCACGCAGCATCCCTCCATTTCATCGGTCGGTTTCGCCAAACCGGCCGCCTGTCGTCATCACGGGAGCGGACAGGACGCCGCTTGCTTTAATTCAAGCAGCCGGCGGGCGAGTTTTAGGCAGTGGGGAAAAGGAATCGGCTCGTCAAAGGCGAATTCATATATGGACTGAATGCGGGCGGCCAACGTGCGGGCGTCTTCCGTCTCATACACCGCCTGGAGCACGCTGGCCGCCTCGACGTCGTAGGCGTCTTTTCCAAGGCCAAACGGGTCCCAGGCGCCGATCCATTCAAGAAGAAGCCGATTCAACTGTTGTCCGTCCATGCCGCCGTCATCCACCTTCTTTCTTGATGCTATGATATAACCCATTATAAGCCATTGATTCGAAAAAAAGAAGGGAGAAGATGCAACAATGTTTCCATTCGATGAGGGGAAAGGACCGCATCGTTCGCGTGCTGAGAAAGGAGAAGGCGCGACCATGTTTCCGTTCGACCGCGTCATCGACCGCCGGGGCACGCTGTCGGTGAAATGGGATGACGTTCATCGAGTGTTCGGCCACGAAGACGTATGGCCGATGTGGGTCGCCGATATGGATTTTCCCGCGCCAAAAGAGGTGCAAGAAGCGCTGCGGCAACGGGTGGAGCACGGCGTGTTCGGCTACACCGTCATTCCCGATTCACTCAAAGAAGCGGTATGCCAATGGCTTGAACGCCGTCATGACTGGACGATCGATCCGTCTTGGCTCGTGTTTGCCCACGGCGTCGTGCCGGCGGTCGCCGCCGCCATCGAAGCGTTTTCCGAACCAGGGGATCGCATCATCGTTTTTTCCCCGGTCTACCGGCCGCTGTTTGATCTCGTCCGCCGCCATGACCGCACGCTTCTGTTCAGTCCGCTGCGCCTTGAGGAAGACAACTATGCGATCGACTGGGACGACTTGGAGCGAAAGCTGCCCGATGCCAAGCTTCTCATCCTTTGCCATCCGCACAACCCGGGAGGCAAATCATGGACAAAAGAAGAACTCGAACGGCTGGGAGAACTTTGCCTCAAGCACGGCGTCTTCGTCCTTTCCGATGAAATCCACGCCGATTTGACGCTCCCGCCAGCCAAACACACGCCGTTTGCCTCCCTCCACCCGGAGCTGGCCGCGCAAAGCGCCACGTTCCGCGCGCCGACGAAAACGTTCAACCTCGCCGGTTTGCAGGCGGCGGAAGTCATCCTTCCCGACGAATCGCGGCGCCGGGCGTTCCGCCGCGTCCAGCAGCGGCACGGCTTTTTTACGCTGAATGCGTTCGCCATCGTCGGAGCGGAAGCGGCCTACCGCCATGGCGGGCCGTGGCTTGACGCCTTGCTTGATTACTTGCGGCAAAACATCGACATGACGGTTGCCTATTTGGCGGAACACTTGCCGCAGCTCCGCCCGATCCGGCCGCAGGCGACGTATCTCGTCTGGATCGACTGCCGCGGCCTTGGCCTTTCCGAGGCGGAGCTGAAGAAGCGTCTTTTGGAAAAAGGAAAACTCGCCGTCGAGTTCGGCAGCAAATTCGGCCAGGAAGGTGTCGGCTTCATCCGCCTAAATATCGCCTGCCCGCGCCCGACGCTGGAGGAAGGGCTGCGGCGGCTGGCAACGGCGCTGCGCTAGCTCTGCGCCAAAGAAGAGCGGCCAAGCGGATGGCGAAAGGGAAAAGAAGCAGCGCCGGACCCGTTGCTCCGTTCCGCCAACCATGTGCAGCAGAAGCCGTGCAACCGTCACTTTCTCGCATTTGCCATGCGAAGCGTTGCCCCGGCAACGTGAAACAGGGGCCCGCGCGCGAGCCCCTGTTTCACGACGACTTGATTTCCCCACAGGCGATCCGTCCGCCGGCGTCTCCCGCCGGCTGGGTCATGCCGTCGTCTTTCTTGGCGTGAATGACGATCGACGTTCCGTCTTTTGTAAGCAGCGAGCCTTTCTCTCCTTCTTTCAGCGTCACATTGGGCGCCGTCAACTCGACGTTGACCGTGCCGTCATCTTTCACAATAATGTTCGGCAAATCGCCGGCATGCGCTCCTTCCGGGTGGAGAAGGCCGTGCTTTTTCCCGTCCGGATTGTAATGACCGCCGGCCGACTGAAAATCGGGCGGCTGACAGCTTCCGTTTTCATGGATGTGAATGGCGTGCTCTCCCGGCGGGAGGCCTTCCAAATCAAGCTTCAGCCGAACCCCTTCCGCTTGCTCCGTCAGCGCGATCGTGCCGATCGAGTCGCCGTCCACATTGATCATCTCCACCGTCCGGCTCGTTCCATTCTCTTGGCCGCAGCCGGACAACACGAGCGCCGCAGCGAAAAGGATCCCATATGTTCCCCGCAACACTGAACTCCCTCCAGCATAACATGTGTTATCCACCAGTATTGCCGGAGGAAGGCTGGTTTATACCCCCGGCGGTTGCCCAGACTCGTCCCTTTTTTCAAGCAACTGTTCTTCGAGCCGTTTCGCTTCCTTCTCCTGCCGCCGGGAGATAACGATGATGAGCCGCATCGTGAACACCGCCATCAAGAAGAAGACAGCAAACGAAAAGGCTGCGGGAATATATTCGCGTTTGTCCTCCGGAAAGTACAAAAATAAATTCAGCACCGATGGCCACATAGCGAAAACAACCTTTCTGCCGCAAAATTGTCCATTCCCATTATAGCACAAAAAAGCCGCCGCCAACGCAGCCGGCTATAAAGCGAATTTTTTTCGCAGCTGGGTCAAATCAATCCGTTCTCCAATCGTCGGCGGCTTTGTCTTCGCCAAATATTTTTTGTCGTTTTCCACCAGCCGGAAAATCGTATACGCGGTGAACGCATCATCGAGCGCGCAATGGGCTTTTCCAACCGCCTCATTGCCGTACTCTTGCACCGCCTTGCGCAATCCGGTTTGATTTTTGTTGCCGAAAAACCGCTTATACTCCATGGCTAAATCACGGTGCTCGCCAGTGAATGGGAATTCCGCTTGCGCCGATTGGCAGTTTTCCCGGAGCACTTTCATATCCATGCTCCCCCACGTAATCACCGTCGTGGGGCGTTCGCGGTCATATTGCCGAAGCAAGGAAACCAACTCATAAAAACTCATTCCGCGGTCAATTTGTTCTTGGGTGATATTGAGAAACGACTTGCACCGTTCGGTGAGCTGCGGAAAGCGGAGCGGCCTCACATAGGAGGAAAATTGGCTCACGATTTGCTCGTCAACAACCGCGACAAGGCCGACTTCAATGATTTCCGGGCAAAACCCGTCCGGGCTCGTTTTCGTCTCGGGCATCGTAAACTCAAAATCGAGAAACAAATATTGCGGGCTGTCCATCGTCGCTTCCCCCCTTTCCGGCACGCTGTTGCCGTCCGTCTTACTATTATTATATCACGCAGAAGCGATTGTTTATTTCTTTTTTCAGAAAATGGCGAAAAAGAGGCGGATGCCGTAGGAATCAACGAAAGCCTTGGCGAAAAAGAAGAAGGGCGGATGGACGCTTCCCATTCAAGCCAATCGTTTTTTCTCCCCCATCCTCTATAAGATCGGCGAAAAACAATCATTTCCCCTAAACCGATGGTTCGTGAGTGAAGAGAAGAGTAACATTTATAAGGTTGATCCATTTAAGAAATGCTATTGTTGAGCCGCATTTCCTGTTAAATCACCAGCCTTCTATGATATGATCAAGAAAAAGGAGGGTGGATGGGATGAAAAATGTCGTGATTCATCAGATTGTCACATGGATTTTCACCGAAGACCAACTGCGGGCGTATTGGAAAAAACAGAAGAAGAACCTTCCGTTCAGCGGGCTGACGGACCGCCAGTACATGAAACTGGCTGAAGAAATGCTTGAACATTCCTCACACAGCCAGCTCGAGCAGCACTTGCTCGGCCGCGGGTGGCGTACAAAAGAAGAGGCCGAGGGGAAAGTGATCGCCGAAGATGAATCGCGCGAAGACATTCATGTCGAGATCATTGACACCAATGCTCCAGCCGAACCGAGGCGGCGGATGTTGATGGATCGGGTGCGCGAAATCGCTTGTCCGCATTGTTCATTTACATTTTATGTTCGTGAAGCCACCAGCGAGCACAGTGATTGGACGTGCCCGGCGTGTGGGAATCATTTTCATGAATCGAAATCCTAACTGGAAAAAGGAGGAGAAATAATGGATCATTCCGCGGTGGGCGTTTCCAACCTTCAGTACGATTTCGCCATTGCGGTTTTTCTGATTACATACGCGATCATCATTTCCGAAAAAATCAACCGCGCCGTCATCGCGCTGCTCGGCGCCGCTTTCATGATCATTTTCGGCATTGTCGATGCGGAGAAAGCGTTCACCCACCATATTGAATGGGGAACGATCACGCTGCTGATCGGGATGATGATTTTAGTCGGCATCACGAGCAAATCCGGTTTTTTTCAATATATGGCCATTAAAGCAGCGAAGCTTGCGAAAGGCCGACCGGTCCGCATTTTAGTCATGCTTTCACTGTTGGCCGGGCTGCTGTCAGCGTTTTTGGACAACGTGACCACCGTCCTGCTTATCGTGCCGGTGACGTTTTCAATTACGCGCATGCTTCAGGTCAACCCGGTGCCGTATTTCATTTCGGAAGTGCTTTTATCCAACATCGGCGGCACGGCGACGTTGATCGGCGACCCGCCGAACATTATGATCGGCTCGGCGAACAAGCATTTAGATTTCAACGCCTTTTTGTTCAACCTAACACCGATCGTCGCGATGATCGCCATCGTGACTGTCGCGTTGCTCGCGTTGATTTACCGAAAGCAGCTGCAAACCGATCCAAAGTTGATTCAAAAGCTGATGGAGCTTCGCGATGCCGACTACATTCAAGATGCGAAGCTGATGCGCAAATCGGTCGCCGTGCTCGGGCTGACCATCCTTGGCTTTATTCTTCATTCTGTCATTCATGTCGATGCGGCCGTCATCGCCATGACCGGAGCGGTCGTGCTCATGCTCATCGCCGTGCCGGAGCATGAGATAGAAGATGTCTTTCACTCGATCGAATGGGTCACGATCTTCTTTTTCGCCGGATTGTTTGTCTTGGTCGGCGGGCTGGTCGACATCGGCCTGATTCAATCGTTGGCCGAAAAAGCGCTCGACGTCACCGGCGGCGATATTTCCGCGGCTGCCTATTTAATCCTTTGGCTGTCCGGCATCGCTTCGGCGACGATCGACAACATCCCGTTCGTCGCCACGATGATCCCGCTCATTAAAGATATGGCGGTCGGCATGGGCTTATCCCCGGACGCCCCGCAGATTGACGTGCTTTGGTGGGCCTTGTCTCTTGGCGCCTGCCTGGGCGGAAACGGGACGCTCATCGGCGCCTCGGCGAATGTGATTGTCGCCGGCATCGCTTCGCGCGAAGGACATGGCTTTACGTACGTTGATTTTTTGAAAATCGGCGCGCCGCTCACGCTCATTGCCTTGCTCCTGTCACATGCCTATTTATGGTTGCGCTATTTGTAACAAACGGAATGGTTTCTGCCATGTTTTGATGCAAGCGAACAATTGACTGCTTGCCGAAAAGGATAGGTGGATGAAGGCGAAAGAAAGAAGAAGCCATTCCAACTGTGTTAGGGGCGGCCGTTACCGCAACGGGCATCGCCATGCGGCAAGCGCGCCGGATTGACTCGTCATGATCAGGAGCGGTTGTGGGCTTTGGCCTTGCCCATCTCGTTTTAGGGGTCATTGACTTAGTCGAACATCGCCGCTCATACTAATGAAGGAAGGAGCGAAATCGCCATTTCGGTTTCGCTCCTTTTTTGATGTTTGCACATATCGTAATATCGATTCCATTTTTGGAAAGGAGGCGCAAGCGGCCATGTTCGCTCATTTCCCGCGGATGCCGGCCGGCCCGTATCCCCCGATCGACCCAACTCTCTTTTCCCAGTCCGCCGCCACGGCGCAGACGCTGATGAACGATGCCGCCGCCGTTTTGAAAAAACTGGCCGAATCCCGTTCGTTTGCGACCTCGGTCATGTCGGCCGCCCAAGAAGGAAAAACGGATGAAGTGAAGCGCCTGATCCGCTCGCTTGGCATCCGCTCGAAAACCGATGTGTATTTCAATCCCGACGGCATCCGCCTGACGTTGTCGCCGCCGCCAAGCGCGTTTCCGTGCTGCCAGCTCGTCATCGGCTTGCGCTGGAACATGTTTCCGCCTTTTCACGGATAGCCTTCGCCATCGCGGCGGCGGGCGAAAGGGGAAAAACGGCGGCAAGCAGCCTTCTCTCTTCGCATTCGCCGCTTTGGCGGCTGCCAACATCCGTTCAAGACGGTCGCGCCCGACGCGGCAGCGCCGCTTCCAGACCATGCCCGGCGCTGGAGGCGGCGTTGCTGTTAGCGCCTGGCCGCGCCAAGCAAAGCAGCCACATCAACACGGTTGTGAATCCGGCCCCAAAATGACGGCAACCGTCCCATCGCCGTCTGGCGCCTAAACAAACTTGCCGGGCACCCAACGCCCGGCGTCATCTTTCGTTCACATTGCGCATCCGATTACGTGCGTCGATAGATGAGATCTCCGACAATGATGGTGATCAACGAAATCAACATCGTCAGCTTGACCACCTTATAGTCTAAAAAGCGCAGCACTTGTTCTTCAAACATGTAGACGAAAAAGAATATGACCATCAGCACGGCGAGAGCTAAGACAAATCTTTTTTTTCGATTCATGGACAATAGATTCTCCTTCTATCAGAATGTATCCAATACATTGCCCGTCGTTTTGATCATATCGTCGGAAATAAATACTTTTTTCAGATTGGTGCGCTTGCTGTCGCTATAGACAAAGTGATACGCGTCATATATATACTGATCATAATAATCACTGTAATATCGTATGATTTTCACTGTTGTCCAGTATGGTTTTAGATTAATATATTCCCCTGCCAATGTACAAATCGAAGCAATGGTTGTTGCCGCTCCAGGGCCAAACGTATATCCAGCTAATGTAGCGATAGCAGTTAATCCTGTTTTTAATACACTGCTTACAAATTTAGCGGTATCGTTATCAAAAGAATAATATCTAGTTCCGATAACCGTTCCATCTCCTGGGTTAGGGATCACTTGAGGCTTCACTTGGTTGCTGTTTAAAATAAAAGCATGTGATGTATTCAATAATTCTGAATCAATCACTTTCTTCGCAATGATCATTTTTTCAGGTGTAATCATACTGTTAGAGGAATTAATAATAATTTCAACTCCTTTATACGAAGTTCTATATATATCTTCCACTGTTGTTAATGCTTCCTCTTTTCCCTCCTGATCTGATTGTGTTTCAGCGCCTGCTATTGAAACTTTAAATGGTATAAAAAATAAACTCATAGCAATGATCAAATAAAGTATTTTCCTCATCAATCATTCCCCCAATGATTAACTAATGTTTCTTGACTATAATGCATCCATATAGCCATGAAAAAAGGTGTTCATACAGAAGTCATTACTTTAAAGTGCATGTATATAGAGAACGGAACAAACAGACGAATAGCGGAATGACGTGAACAAGCAGTGAAAGGCCAATAAACGTTGTGGGAATCCCAAGGTTGTAAAAATATCGAATGCTTTCATTTTTCGCAATCAGCCAATATCCAAGGCCAACAGAAACGGCAGACATGCAAACAACACTAAAGAGGATTTGTCGAACCGATCAGCAGATGACCGTCAAGCAAACGACGACCAACAAATAGAGAGTCCAAAAGATATAATCCGGATATTCGTCCTTTTTCATGTTTATGCTTTGATAATAGTTAATCAGAAATAATGACGGAGAAAAGAACAAGGTGAACAGTATAAACTGTCATAAAGATTCTCCTTAATCAATTCCATGAAGAAGAACCCGTTTTTGACTTTCTTTTGTATCATATCACCGTCTTTCTAGGAGGCTGGTGATTTAATAAAAAAGAAACCAAATCCAGTACTTTTTGATTCTAAAATAATTTAGTTTACCACCTTTTTTCACCACCCCCTCATTCTCAATCGTTTAACAAGAACATGTTATGGTAAAACAACTATATATTTACAATTAAAATTTTACTGTAAATAAAAAAAAAAAAAGGAACTTTATTATCATATCAAAAATAGGCATTTATTCATAAAAATCAATCAATTCGTTTCCTTCTATTCCTTTCATGCCGAAAAAACCACTGAAAAATGAGTAACACATTCGAGCCCCCAGCATTTTATCAGAACGACAAGACCACTCTAAGGGAACACGATTGGGAGGCGGCCATCTTTTTTCGCTCGATCCTCCGGCTTTTTCGAGGCGCGGAGCGGTCCAAGACGTTTTTCTTTCCCATCCATCCGCGCCCCTTCTTTTACGCATTGCCGTTTTCATCCGTCGGCTGCCGCTTGCCGATTTCCGCCGGGGTGCGCAAATCGTAGCCTTCGTCGTGTTTGCTTGTGTGGATGATGTCTTCGTTCGCTCCCATTTTGCTTGTCCGCTTCAGCTCCTCATCCGGCACGAATCGATCCATTGACAAGACCTCCTTTCACGCTCCTCGCCGCGTTGTCCGCATGAAGCGCTCGAGGAGTCGTTTTTCTTATCATCCCCCCAAGCCGCTTTATCATCCGCCGAAAAAAGAGGATTGACAGCCTAGCGGTTGTTCGGTACGATTTTGTTAACGAACAAAAAAAGGAGGTTTACATATGGGACGACGGACTTCGCTTCGACCGATTGACATGACGCTCGCCGCCATGTTCGTCGCCTTAATGGCAATCGGGGCGAACATTACGTCGTGGGCGCCGTTTCTTGTCGTCGGCGGTGTTCCCATTACGCTGCAAACGTTTTTCTGCGTCCTTGCCGGCGCGGTGTTAGGGCGGCGGCTCGGTGCGGTGGCCATGATTGTGTATATGCTCGTCGGCCTCGCCGGCGTGCCGGTGTTTGCCAAATTCGAAGGCGGACTGTCGATGATTTTCCAACCGACATTTGGCTTCATTCTTTCCTTTATCGTTGCCGCTTATGCGACCGGATGGGTCATCAACCGCGGCCCGCAGCCGGCGTCCAAGGCTCGTTTCGTCACCGCCGCCTTGGTCGGCATGGTCATCAACTATGTCATCGGCACGAACTGGATGTACATGGCGTACAAACTATGGGCAGAGGCGCCGGAAGGACTTTCGTACGGTATGGTGTGGGGCTGGATGCTTGCCCCGCTGCCCAAAGACATCCTCTTATCGATCGTCGCCGGCTTGATCGCCCCAAGGATTTGCCGGGCGATTCAACGCTCCTCAGCTGCCGGCCGCCCGGCCGCCTAAACGCGAAAAGCGCGCCTGTTGCCAAAAACAGGCGCGCTTTTTGTTTGGAAACCCTGGATCATGGATTAGAAGAATAAACGAAGGATCTGGTACACAAACCCAGCAATCAACGCTGACACTGGCAAGGTGATGATCCATGTCAGCACAATGCGGCGAGCGACGCCCCATTTGACGCCTTTCACCCGTTGGGCGGCGCCAACCCCCATGATGGCGGAGGAAATGACGTGCGTCGTGCTGACCGGCAAGTGGAACATCGTCGCCGAAAGAATGACGAGTGCGGACGACAAATCGGCCGCCGCCCCGTTGATCGGGCGGATTTTCATAATTTTTCCACCCACCGTTTTAATGATCTTCCACCCGCCGACAGCCGTTCCCAACCCCATGGCCAAAGCGGCAGAGATGCGCACCCATTCAGGAATGTCGGTCGTCGCGTGGTATCCGCCGGCGATTAACGCCATCGTAATGATCCCCATCGCTTTTTGAGCGTCGTTTGTTCCGTGCGTATACGCCTGAAACGCCGCCGTCACAATTTGAAACATCCGAAAGCCCCTCGTCGTGCTGTATAAGTTGGCGTTTTTAAAGATAAAGCGAAAAATGCTCATAATGATAAAGCCGACCCCTAACGCCAAAAACGGGGAAAGAATCAGCGATTGTAAAATTTTCAAAAACCCGCCATAATTCAAAATCCCAACCCCAGCCGCGGAAATCGCCGCCCCGGCGACCGAACCGATGATCGCGTGCGAAGAGCTGCTCGGAATGCCGTAATACCACGTGATCAAGTTCCAGGCAATTGCTGATGTCAACGCTGCTAAAATAATGAGCGGTCCATTTTCTAGCGCAAACGGATCGACAATGTCTTTCGTAATCGTTTTCGCGACGCCGGTAAAGGTGAGCGCACCGATAAAGTTCATCGTCGCAGCCAAAATAATGGCTTGACGCGGCGTAAGCGCCCTTGTCGACACCGATGTGGCAATGGCGTTGGCCGTATCGTGGAAGCCGTTGATAAAGTCAAACGCCAATGCGAAAATGACGATGCAGATCGTTAAAATCAGGATCGTATCCATAAAAATAACGTCCCCTTTTTATGCGTTGCGCATGATAATCGTCTCTAACGTATTGGCGACATCTTCACAACTGTCGGCAATCTCTTCCAACATTTCGTAAAGCTCTTTGTATTGAATGATTTTAATCGGGTCTTTTTGCGTCACAAACAAGTTTTTGATCGACGCGCGCAAAATTTCGTCGCACTTCGTTTCATAGTCCTTGATTTTAATGGCATGCTGGCGCATATCGAGCAATTTTTTGTTCGCAAGCAGCTCGAGGGCGTGAACAATTTCGATCGTGCTTTGATAAATATAGTCAAAAAATTTCACCATATGTTCATCGATGGCCGTGAACGAAAACATTTCAAACCGCGCCGAACATTGCTCAAACCCATCAAGCACATCGTCCATTTTCATCGCCAACTGGTGGATGTCTTCCCGCTCGATCGGCGTAATGAACGTTTTGTTCAATTGGACGACCAGTTCATGGATGAATGAATCGCCCTTTCGTTCATACTCTTTCATTACGCGGGCAAATTCTTTTAAGTCGCTGACGCTTTGAATTTTATACTCGACAAAATATTGTGCCGCTTCTTTGACGTTTTCCGAAATGGTGAACAGCATATCAAAAAAAACGTCTTTTTTCGGCGAAAAAATCATATCGGACACCCTCCATTTGCGGAATCAAAATCACCGCTACTTATTGTAACAATTTAAAATCCATTTACAATACAAAAAGAGAAAATTTACAATAGATTTACACTAACTTTACATTTTGTTCGCTTTTCCTGTTATGTACTATGTAGCGTGCCAAAAGAAAGCCAAAGCTATGCACGTTCGCTTCGGCTCGTTCGCTGCCGGCATACCGCCTTCACACTGGGCGCCTCTGCGCCAAGGCAGCGCCTGTCGATCGGCCTGCCGGCGTTCGTTTTATTCAAACCGTTCGACAAACGCGGTGAGCGTGCGCACCATCACGCCCGTCGCCCCAGCCGGACCGAGGTCGCCGTCTTTCTTTGTGGCGGCCGTGCCGGCGATATCCAAATGCACCTACGGTGTATCTTCCGCAAATTCGCCAATGAACGCCCCACCCATAATGGCGTGTCCTTCCCGCCCCGGAGAATTGTTCAAGTCGGCGATTTTGCTGCTTCGCACTCGCTCGCGGTCGTTTTCTGTAATTGGCAGCCGCCAAATGAACTCCCCGGTTTCCATCGACGCTTCAAGCAATTGCTCAAACAGCTCCTCATTGTTCGTCATCGCGCCCGTTTTGTCCGTGCCCAAGGCGACGATCACTCCGCCCGTTAACGTAGCGACATCGATGATATAGCTGGCGCCGTGCTGTTTCGCATAGGTTACCGCATCGGCCAAAATGAGCCGTCCTTCCGCATCAGTGTTTTTCACTTCAATCGTTTTTCCGGACAGCGACGTAATGACATCGTCCGGCTTGAACGCCTCGCCGCTGATCATATTGTCGGTCGCCGGAATGACGGCGAGCACGTTTTGTTCCGGCCGCAGTTCGCCGATGGCTTCCATCGCCCCGAGCACCGCTGCCGCGCCGGCCATATCGGTTTTCATGTCAACCATGCTGTCGCGCGGCTTCAAACAATAGCCGCCCGTATCAAACGTCACCCCTTTGCCGACGAGAGCGATCACGTTTTCCCATTGCTCTTTTCCTTGATATTTTAAGACGATCAGTTTGGGCGGCTGTTTCGATCCTTGGTTGACGGCCAAAAGCGCTCCCATGCCGAGCCGCTCCATATCTTCTTTCTCCAAAATTTCATAGTCAAAATCGTACCGGTTCGCGAGCTTCACGGCATAATCAGCCAAATCCGACGCCGTCAGCAAATTCCCCGGCGTATTGACGAGCGTGCGCGCCGAATTCGTCGCCTTCCCGTATACCGAGCCGACAAACAAGCTCGCCTCAATTTCCGCCGCTTCGGCCGCCGTGTAGACGATGAGCGATTCGAGCTGGTAATCCGGTTCTGACTTTTTCTGCTTATACCCAGGGAATTCATACGTCGCCAAATGATACGCTTCCGCCAAGGCGTGCGCCGCTTCGTTTCCATCGACGGCCTCGGTCGTAAACGTGTCCAGCGCGACCGCCGCTTTCGTCCGCTTCGCCTGCTTCAACGTGCGAAACAGCTTGCCGAACACCTCGCGCAGCCGCTCAAACGTCAACTCTTCTTTTTTGCCAAGGCCGACGAAGTAGAGCCGCTTCGCCCCCGTCGGCAAAAATGGATGAACGCTGGCGATGCGCCCCCGCTTCGCGGAAATATCGCCTTCTTTCTGCAGTTCCGACAGCCGTCCGCCAAGACGGGCATCGTATTCGCCGGCAAGGCCGCTCCATGAATTCGCCCCTTCAAACAAACCGATGACAAGCGCTTCATCCCGTTCCTCCACCGACGGCAAAGGTTTTACCGTAAACATCGTCTCATCCCTTTCCATGGTGATTCATTCCCACCTTCATTATAGCGAAGCAAAGCCATTCTTTCGACTATCTAACTTTCTCTCCTTGCGTTCACTCAAAAAAATCAGCCGAATCAGACAGGAAATCACGCGGGGCAAGGCGAATCCGTAATCATCACGATGATTTAGAAAGGACCGACGCTGATGAGAATCGTTTCCCTTTGTCCAAGCAACACCGAACTGCTCGCCTATCTCGGCCGCCTTGACGATGTCGTCGCCGTCGACGATTCGTCCGACTGGCCGCCGGAAGTGAAGCGGCTGCCGAAAGTCGGGCCGGATCTGCGCATTGATATGGATCAAGTCGAGGCGCTCAAACCGGATCTCGTCGTCGCATCCCTAAGCGTGCCCGGCATGGAGCGCAACGTCGAGGAGCTCAAACGGCGCGGGCTCCCGCATCTCGTGCTGGCGCCCCATTCGCTCGATGACATTGCCAACGACCTTCTTCAGCTTGGCGAGGCGCTTGGCGAAACGAAAAAAGCGGCTGAACTTGTCCGCCGCTATCATGACGTGCTTGATTGGCATCGCGAGCGGGCCGCATCGGCTGAACCGGCCCGCCTTTATTGGGAATGGTGGCCGCGGCCGATCTTCACACCGGGCGGCGCCAACTGGCTGAGCGAACTAAGTGAGCTCGCCGGCGGGCGCAACATTTTCTCCGACGTCCCGCAAGCGAGCGTTCAAACGGAATGGGACGACGTTCTCGCCCGCAATCCGTCGCACATCTTGCTCGTTTGGGTCGGCGTGCAGACAAAAAAAATGAGCCCGAAAGCCGTCACGGCGCGCCCGCACGCCCAACAGGCCGAGGCGGTCCGCACCGGGAACATCCACATTTTAGAAGAATCGCTCTATTGCCGTCCGTCTCCGCGCCTCTTGGTCGGATTAAAAAAATTGGCGCCGCTTTTGCATCCGGCTCTGTTCCCTCCCGCTGACGACAGCGATCCGCTCCTTTGTGGCTGACGGGCGGGAGCCCTCTTTCAACTTTTCGATTCCAAATATTGTTGACGAAACACTTGCATCGTTTCATCTTCGTTCAGCCGCTTCAACTCTTCCTCTGACAGCGTGCCATCGCCTTTTTGCACGATATAGACGTTGACTTTTCGTTTTCCCCAATATTTATATACATCTTCGACGGTTTCATAGTATAAGTCAATGCGATGGCCTTTGATCGCCCCGCCTTTGTCGGCGACGACGCCGAACCCGTATCCGGGGATGAACAAAATCGTGCCGATCGGAAACACGGTTAAATCCGCCGCAATCGTCGAATAAAGATCGCGTTTGACGCGGACGCCGGAGTACGTGATGCCATACTCAGGGTGATCGGGCGTTTTTCCAGTCGATTCAATGCCGGCCGTATAGCCGGTGGCGACCACTTCAACGGATGGATATTTTGACCAGTCAAAATGATCCTCAAGCCGCGGAACGGAGCGGCCCCCGTTTTTCGCGAGCTCTTTCATTCCCCAAATGGGCTGATGATCCATCGATAAAGCGCTGGGAAAGGGATGGAGAACCGTCTTCGCGTCAACCCCGGAAACGGACTCGAATGTCGCAAAGAGCGCCGCCAAAAACAGCAGCGTCATCGCGGTTCGGCGCACGAACTGCCTAAACCCATTCAATGCTCTCAACTCCTCTCACACCTCTATTTATCTCCATCCAAAATCGAAATATTCATTGCGAATGAGACAAAAAAACGAAAAAACCGTTGGCTCAAAACCGTCCATGAACGGCCTCATTGTGAAAACCGAGCGTAAAGCTTGTGCGTTTTGCCAAAAACATCCGCGAACCGACGTTGTGATCCGCTCGGGCGCTCATCAGCGCTGTTCACAAAAAAAAACGCCTCTGCCCAAGGCAGAGACGCTCTAAAACATTTGATATCCTTTGGCCCGCAGCGTGCGGATCGCCCATCCGGCGCAAAGAGCGCCGGCAAAGCCGCTTGACAAAATCAACAGATCCGCCGCCGCCAGCGAAGTGATTTTCCGGCCGAGCGCGGCGAACGCCTCGGACGGTGCGGTGAAATAGCGCGTTAACGGCACATCATCAATAATGAAAACCGCAATCAATGGAAAGCAGATCGCCGTAATCCATGTCATACGCAACAACATATTCACCAAAAACGCAATGCCAAAAAACAACACAAAAAATAAAACCATCGAAATCAAAACAACCGGCAAACTCATTTGCATCCGCCCTTCACCTCCCGTACACCCGTTTTCAGTGTACTGGATCGGGCGGATGACCGTCAATGTTCGTTCTCTTCTTTCATGATCGCCTGATTGGTTCCAAACGATGTTTCATGTCCTCAGACGAACGTCAATGGTCGTCATCCTCTTCGTGATCGCTTCCCGTTCCTTGGCAGCCGTAGCACGTTTCCGATCCGCCCAAGAGCAGCTGAACGTATCCGTGCCCCTCGCAGTACGGGCAGTCGTTCATTGTCAATGTTTTTGTCATCGATGTTCCCCTCCGTTTCTTTTTTTGTTAATATATCAAAATTTTCTGTAAAAACAAACAGCGATTCTTCCCTATTTTCGTTCATGTAAGCGAATACATCGACGACTTGCTTTGATTTTCTCGACTATTCTTTTCATTTCGATGATTCAAAGTAAAGGCGGTATTTCGTGTAGCCGAACGGGTCGCCGGGATTGAGTCCGTCATGCAGAGAAAGGGAGACAGGCGGCTCGAGCGCCAACAAATAGCGAAGCAAGCCTGATGTGTTCGGATCATTCTGGAGCGCCGTTTTGCTTAAAAACGCGGCGGCATACAGCTCATCCGTCTGCACGACGATCTCGCGCGAGAGCGGGCGCAAAAGAAAAATCGCCATATTGTCGCTGATCTCCCCAGCGATGACGCCGGTGCGCAAGCCAAGAAGCGCGACCGGTTCGGCATCGATCCCCGTTTCCTCCTTCACTTCCCGAACGGCCGCTTCATCGAGCATTTCCCCCGGCTGGACGAACCCGGCCGGCAGCGACCATTTGCCCTTTAGCCCGCTGTATTTTTTCTTGACAACGAGCCATTCCCCATTCTCGTTTATGACCAGTCCGGCCGCCGCAATCCAAACGTTTCCTCGTTTGTTGTCCATCGTCCTCATCCTTTTCTCCCTATCGTTATGCACCGTTTGTATTTCGACAATCGAGCGGCCGATCCCTGTTTGGCGGAAAGGGAAAAGCGATATCGCCGAACAGCTTGACTGACCGAAGCGCCAAGACGATAAGAGGATGCCTCATCCTCGGCCGCCACCCCGCTTGCCGACAAGAAAAGGCGCCCCATTGCGTTTCGGGCGCCTGCTTCCATTAGAAAAATTTGAATTTGCCTTTTTTCATCACAAGCGACGAACCGCCGATCAAATACAAGGCGCGGTTGTCGATCACTTTTTTCATGAAGCTCGCTTTGGCGCCCCACAGCTTTTTGCCGAACACGACGCCGATGGCATCATCATGGCCGAGCGAGCAAACCGTCCCTTTAATATCCGGCTTAAACGGCTCCAGCTCCCCTTGTCCACGGATGAGCACCGCCAAGTTTTTCGCGCACAGCTGGCCTTCTTGCATGGCGATTTGCGCCGTCGGCGGATACGGGCGGTTCGTTTCTTCATCAATCACGAGCGAACAGTCGCCGACGACGAAAATGTCTTCATGCCCCGGGACACGCAAGTACGGGTCCACTTTAATGCGCGCCCGCGCCGCTTCAAATCCAGATTCCTCGATGACGCGGCTGCCGCGCACGCCAGCCGCCCAAATGACTGTGCCGGCTTTAATTTCCTCCACATCATCACCTTTGGCGACAATGATGCCATCCGGCGTGCATTCCTTAATCGCCGTGCCGATTCGAAACTCGACTCCTTTGCGCTCAAGCAGGCTGACCGCGTACTCGACGAGCTCCGGATCGAAGCCCGGCAACGCCGTGGGCGCCGCCTCCACGCAAATGATGCGCACTTTGTGCGGGTCGATGTCATACTCGCGGCACAGCTCCGGCATCCGGTTGGCGAGCTCGCCTAAAAATTCAATGCCAGTAAATCCCGCCCCGCCGACGACGATCGTCAATCGCTCCTCTTTCTTTTCCTCTTCCGCGTTGTACGTCGCAAACTGGTATTCGATATGTTCGCGGATTTGCCGTGCGGCGTCGACGTTCGCGATCGAAAACGCGTATTCTTTCAAGCCTTTGATGCCGAACGTCTCCGACTCAAACCCGAGGGCGATGACAAGGTAATCGTACGTCAGCTCGCCATTTTCAAGCAACACTTTCTTTTCGCTCGGAACGATTTTCGTCACCGTATCTTGGATGAACTTCACTTTGTTCCGGTCGATGACATCGCTGATCGGATAGCGGACGCGGTCATGGTGCAGCGTCCCAGCCGATGCCTCATGAAGCCATGTCGTCTCATAATGGTAATCGTGCTTGTTTACAAGCGTAATGTTCGCTTCGTTCACGCCGATGAGCTTTTGCAGGCGAACGGTCGTCATGAGCCCGCCATAGCCAGCGCCTAAAATGACAACGTTTGGTTTTCTCACCTGAATCACTTCCACCCTTTTTCATTTTTTCTCATTCATTTGTTATAGCTTTTGCTGCGGTCCCCGTTTTTATTGAGCGAAGTTTGTGAAACAATTCACGTTAACCGCCAAAAAAATGTCGAGGGATTGTCACAAAAAATTAACAATCTCTCCATCCACCATATTAGCCCTTTTTCTTTCCCATTTCAAGCTTTTTTTCGCTGATTCCTAATAGAAAATTCCCCGTTATAACTGCACCCGTTTATGGTAAGATAAACTTGTAATGCCATAAGTTTAGCACGGGGAGGTATATCGGTGAAAGAAGACCGCAACATCTATGATGTCACCATTATCGGCGGCGGGCCGACCGGGATGTTTGCCGCGTTTTACGGCGGCTTGCGGCAAATGAAAGTCAAAATTATCGAAAGCCTTCCGCAGCTTGGAGGGCAGCTGGCTGCGTTATATCCGGAAAAATACATATATGATGTCGCCGGATTTCCGAAAGTGCGCGCCCAAGAGCTTGTCAACCAGCTGAAAGAGCAGATGGACCTATTTTCGCCGACCGTCTGCCTGAACGAGTCGGTCGACACGCTCGAAAAGCAGGAGGACGGAACGTTTAAACTCGTCACCAATCAACAAATCCATTATTCGAAAACGGTCATCATCACCGCCGGAAACGGCGCCTTTCAGCCGCGTCGGCTCGAAATCGAAAGCGCTTCCCGCTATGAAGGAAAAAACTTGCATTACTTCATCAACGACTTGGGGCAGTTTTCCGGAAAGCGCGTGCTCGTCTGCGGCGGCGGCGACTCGGCCGTTGACTGGTCGCTCATGCTCGAACCGATCGCCGCGAGCGTCACGATTGTGCATCGCCGCGACAAATTCCGCGCCCATGAACATAGCGTCGAGCAGCTCAAGAAGTCGAGCGTGCAAGTGAAAACGCCGTTTGTCCCCGTTGAACTCGTCGGTGATGAACACGCCATCCGCCAAGTCATCCTTGAGCATGTGAAAGAAGGAACGAAAGAAACGATCGATGTCGACGCCGTCATTGTCAACTACGGCTTTATTTCTTCGCTTGGCCCCATCAAAAACTGGGGGCTTGACATCGAAAAAAATGCGATCAAAGTCAACTCGCGGATGGAAACGAACATCCCCGGCGTGTATGCGGCGGGCGACATTTGCACGTACGACGGGAAAATTAAGCTGATCGCCTGCGGCTTTGGCGAAGCGCCGATCGCCATCAGCAGCGCCAAAACGTACATCGACCCGACGGCGCGGATGCAGCCGGCGCACTCGACATCGCTGTTTTAACATAGTTTCGAAAGAAGTCTCCCACTTCGAAACGAAGTGAAAGTGGGAGATGAATTTCGGTTGGCGATAGCCAACCAATATGATAATGTATGGTGAGAACGGACCCCTTCGGAACGAAGGGAAGCGTAAAGGGGTTTGGTGTGTGGCTTACCGTTCAGCGAACACGCACAAGTCGCTTGAAGCCCCCACCTCTCAGCAAAGCGTAGGCGGCGTGTAATTCACGCCATCGCCTTTTCCTTTCGGGCGTCAATCAAACATCCTCTTGCAACAAAGCGGGTGTCCCAAAAGCAGCGGGACACCCTTTCTTCATCGCCATCTACATGCACGAAGCGCTTTTGCGAAACGATATATTGCATCTTTCATGAAGAAAGACGGCCTTTTGAGACAGACTCTTCTTTTTTCATGCATCGCGCTCTTGTGAAACCGCTGTGCTTTGATCGTTCATCCCCTTGGCCGCCGTCCATGCTTCCTGCTCCTTCTGCAGCGCTTTCACCTGCCGGCGCAAGCTGAACAAACGCACCCATCCGAGCATGCCGACGACAAGGCCGCCAAGGACGGCCGAACCTAAAATGACGATAATGAGCGGCAAGCGGGTTTCGCCGACTAAATAATGGATCGTCACCTGCTCGACATTCGCCACCGCCAGCAGCGCAACAATGAGCGCCAAGACAAGCGCCAAGATGACATTGATTTGTCCTTTCATCGTTTCTCCTCCTTTGGCGCTCCCGAAAAGGCCGATGTTGGAGCGCGGCCGTTTTCCCCAATTTCGTGAGGGAAAGACCACCCTTCCAACATTTCGCCAGTCGGTACACGCCCGCGTTTTCAACCGGCCGTGCGGCGAAAACCGGCCTTCTCAAGAGCCCGACGATCACGGCAAGGCAGGCCGTTTGCCTCTGCCGGGCGGATGGAGGTCAACCTGTCCGTCCGCTTAGCATTGCTCCGGCGTGCCGGCATTGGTCGCTGTGCGGAACGAGGAGCCGCAGCCGCATGTCGCAATGGCGTTCGGATTGTTGATCGTAAACCCGCCGCCAAGCAGCGACTGTTTATAATCGATGACCGTTCCGCGCAAAATCGGCGCGCTGTCGCGGTCCACCAAAATTTTGATGCCGTGTTGCTCAAATTCGATGTCATCATCACGCCGCTCATGGTCAAAGCCCATGCCGTACGACAACCCGCTGCAGCCGCCGCCATGGACGCCGACGCGCAAGTACGCGCCCTCTTCTTCCTGCTCTTTCATCATATCTTTGATTTGAAACGCTGCCGCTTCTGTCAGCGTAATGACTGCCTCTGCCATCCATCATCCCTCCTTTAACGGTTGACACTGGCCAAACAACTTGGCCGTTTTTCGACAGGTTCGCCCGCTTTCACCCGACGGCTCGGATGGGGCGAATCCCCTTGAATGGTTCCCATCTTACTTAATAGTATACCGCCTTCGCCTTTCGATGCTCAACCGTTCCGCCCGCCTCGGTAGTAATAAACGCCGGTGCACACGGTCTCCGCCGGACCGGTCATGCGCACGCGCCCGTCATGCCCCCATACGATTGTTAAATCGCCGCCGGCCAAATGGACGACCGTTTCCTCCCCGCGCGCCGTTTTGCCGTTTAACACCGAAGCGACGACCGCCGCGCACGCTCCGGTCCCGCACGCCTGCGTCACACCGGAGCCGCGCTCCCAGACGCGGAAATGAAGCTCACGCTCGTTCACCACCTCGACAAACTCGACGTTCACCCCTTCCGGAAAGCGCGGGTCCTTTTCCACGAGCGGGCCAAGCGTCGTCACCGGCGCTTTTTGGATGTCATCGACGTAAAAGATCACATGCGGGTTGCCCATGGACACCGCCGTAATTTCATATTCGCCCCCAGCGATGGCAAACGGCTCGGCGACGACTCGCTCCGCTTTTGGTCCAACCATCGGAATGGCGCTCCGCTTAAGGCGCGGCTCGCCCATATCGACCGTCACGCTTGTCACTTCGCCATCTGCCACTGCCACACGGGCTTCGACAAGCCCGGAGAGCGTTTCAATCAAAAAGGTGCGGTCGCGGACGATGCCGTGCTCGTACGCGTATTTCGCCACGCAGCGCAAGCCGTTGCCGCAGTTTTTCCCTTCCGAGCCGTCGCTGTTAAAAATGCGCATTTTGACTGGCGCTTTCTCCGATGGACAAATGAGAATCAAGCCATCGGAGCCGATGCCTGTGTGGACATCGGCGACGCTGCGGGCGATCGCCGGCAGCTCCTCCTCGGGCAATGTTTCCCGGAACAGATCAACGTATATGTAGCTATTACCCAATCCATGCATTTTCGTAAACGAAAAAGAACGCACATGACTCCCTCCTGAACATTTTTTGCGCTTCGCATGTATAATGGCGGCATCTCCTGGGCACAATGGGAATATCCCCCGTTTTTTCATTATACATTGAAGAGGATGCCGCATCGCAGGCATCCTCCTTTTTTCGTTAAAACATTGGGTTTTCCTCGAGATGCCGATAAATATTTTCCACGAGCTGCTCGGGCGTTTCGCCGCTGACAAACTCGCCGTTGACGAGCGCAAACAGCGTTTCCGCGCAGCGTGTGCAATAGCTTAAGCAGCTGTATTCAATGATGTCCAAGTTCGGATCCTTTTCCAACATTTCCATTGCTTTGTACGACCCGCTGGCTAAGTTGCTGATGCAAAATTCGATGATTGGCAGCATCATGCGCATGTTCACCTTCCTGCTTCCCATCGTAGCGGTTTTCCGGCGCGGCGTCAATGAACATGCTCGTTCGATCGAGGAAGCGGAAAAATTATTGTTCTTTTGTCACAATTTCGTTATACTTTTCTATGGCATTGTCGGCTTTAGAAACTCGACAAAAGGGGATTTTTCACGATGAGACAACTTGTATTGCTTGGCGGAGGATACGGCAATATGCGCATTTTGCAGCGCCTCCTTCCGGACGGATTGCCAAACGACATTCATATTATCCTCATCGACCGCGTTCCGTACCATTGTTTAAAAACGGAATATTACGCCTTGGCCGCGGGGACGGTCAGCGACCATCATATTCGCGTCCCGTTTCCGGAACATCCGCAGCTTGTGTACCAATTCGGCGAAGTCGTCTCGATTGATCTCGACCAGCAACTCGTCCATTTAAAGGATGGGAGCAGCGTCCGCTACGATGATGTCGTGATCGGATTGGGCTGCGAAGACAAATACCACGGGGTGCCGGGCGCCGAGGCGCATACGTACAGCATCCAGTCGATCGATAAGGCGCGCGCCGCCTATGAAGCGCTGAACAATTTGCCGCCGAAAGCGACGGTCGGCATCGTCGGCGCGGGATTGAGCGGCGTCGAGCTGGCCAGCGAACTGGCGGAGAGCCGTCCGGACTTGCACATCAAGCTGTTTGACCGCGGTGAGCGCATTTTGCCGATGTTTCCGAAACGGTTGAGCGATTATGTGGAAGGATGGTTCGTTGAACACAAGGTGGAAATCGTCCGCAACTCCAACGTCACGAAAGTCGAACCTGGCGTCTTGTACAACCACGACGAGCCGGTGGAATGCGACGTCATCGTCTGGACGGCCGGCATTCAGCCCAACCGCGTCGTCCGCGAGCTGAAGGTCGAAAAAGATAAGCAAGGACGTATCGTCCTGACGAAACGGCACCACATCCCCGGCTATGAAAACGCCTACGTCGTCGGCGACTGTGCGAGCCTGCCGCATTCCCCGAGCGCCCAGCTCGCTGAAGCGCAAGCCGAGCAAATCGTCCAAGTGCTGCAAAAGCGATGGAACGGCGAAGAACCGCCGAGCGAATTCCCGCCGATCAAATTAAAAGGCATTCTCGGCTCGCTCGGCAAAAAACACGGCTTCGGCCTGCTCGCCGACCGCCCGCTCACCGGCCGGGTGCCGCGTTTGCTGAAATCGGGCATTTTGTGGATGTACAAGCACCACCACGGGTACTGAATCAAGACAGCGCAACACAGCCTCAGCCTTTTCGATCGATCGACGTTTGCGGAAAGGCAGACATTGAGCGCATAAAAGGCGGAGCTTATTCCGCCTTTTTCCCTTCATGCGCCGATGGCCGGTACCCGAATTTTTCCATTTCTGCATAAATCACCTTCAGCCGCGGGTTCCCTTCAGCGACGACGTTCCCTTCCACCACAACAACCGGATACACCCAGTCTTCTTCGACGATCGTCTGCGCAAGCTTCCGCTTCGCCTCATCATCGGCCGGCGGCGCGAAAATATCGACGTACGTCATCACAAACGGCTGATCGGGATATTTGCGGCGCAACGCGGCCTCGAGCCATTCGTACGTCTCTTTCGACGACGGGAGCTGCACGCACGACGGGCAAATGATGTCAGCCCCATATACACAAATTTCGATCGGTTTGAATGTCATCTGTGTCACCCTTTAGGAAAGCAAAATTTATCATTAGATTTTTTTCCTCACCATGATTATAATAAAAAGTAAAGAAAGGAGTCGATGGAAATGACGGATCAAGAAATTAAAGAACAAGTGCAAGAAGTTTTAGATAAACTCCGCCCGTTTCTGCTTCGCGACGGCGGCGACTGCGAACTCGTCGATGTGGAAGACGGCGTCGTGAAACTTCGCCTCCTCGGCGCATGCGGCAGCTGCCCGAGCTCGACGATCACGCTCAAAGCCGGAATTGAGCGCGCGTTGTTTGAAGAAGTGCCGGGCGTCGTCGAAGTGGAACAAGTGTTTTAATATAAAAAATCCGAACAGCGGCCGCTGTTCGGATTTTTTTACGCCTCAAGCGCCAGCTTGTAGACGCGGCTGCCGCGCGGCTCGACGGAAAGACGCGCGATTTCGCACGCTGGAAAATGCGGGCGCAGCCGCCGCGCGAGCCGCTCTCCTTGGCCCGGTTCGGCAAAGACGAGCACCGTCGGCCCCGCTCCGCTCAGCGCCGCACCGATCGCTTCGTATTCAAGAGCGAGCGCCTCCGCCCGCTCGAGTTCCGGAACGAGCTGTCTCCGATACGGCTGATGGAACAAATCGGCGGCCATCATCCGGCCGGCAAGCTTCCAGTTTTTCGTGAGCAACGCGGCGACGAGAACGTTGCTGACGGCGCTCGCCTCGACCGCCCGCTCTCTCGTCCATTGCTCCGGCAGCTGTCCGCGCGCTTTTTTCGTTTCCAATTCGTACTCCGGAATAATGGCGACAAGCTCTACATCCAATTGCGGAATATGGACGACATCCACGCCCGCCTCGCGGCAGCAGCCGATGACAAGCCCCCCGTACAACGAGGCGCCGACATTGTCCGGATGTCCTTCGTATCGGGTCGCCAACTCCATCTTTTGCTCGCGCGGCAACTGAAGCCCAAGCAGCGCGTCAGCGAGCTCAATGCCGGCGACGACCGCCGCCGCGCTGCTCCCGAGCCCGCGCGTAAACGGAATGTCGCTGTACACATCGACCGCACAGCTCGGCAGCCGGTGGCCGTAAACGTCCGCCGTCTCCGCCGCCACTCGGTACACCAAATTGTCCGTCCCACGCGGAATGCCGCTCACTTCCGCCGTCTTTGGCGCAAACGACCACGCATCCGCCAAGCGGACGTCAAGCGTCAAATAGCGATTGACCGCGAGCCCGACCGAGTCAAATCCGGGCCCTAGGTTCGCCGTGCTTCCCGGAACGACGATCTTCAACATCTCGTCTTCCTTCATGTACGGACAACCCCTTGCAAATGCTCCAAGACAACTTGTTCATCGTTCGGCAGCACGATCGGCTCGATCGCCGCAGTCTCCAAGGCGATGGCCGGATCTTTCAGACCGTTGCCAGTGAGAACCGCGACGACGAGGCTGCCGCGTTCGATTTCGTTCCGTTCGAGCTGCTTGATCACCCCGGCGATCGCCGCGCATGACGCCGGTTCGGCAAAAATGCCTTCCGTCCGGGCGAGCCGCTTGTAGGCGGCCAAAATTTCTGCGTCGCTCACCTCATCAATTTTCCCGCGCGACTCGCTCGCCGCCTCGACCGCTTTGTCCCAGCTCGCCGGATTGCCGATGCGGATCGCGGTCGCCACCGTCTCCGGCTGTTCAATCACCCGGTTGCGGACGATCGCCGCCGCTCCTTCCGCTTCAAAGCCGCGCATTTGCGGCAAGCCCGTTCCTTTCGCTTCATGGTACTCCTTAAACCCTTTCCAATAGGCGGTGATGTTGCCGGCGTTGCCGACTGGAATGGCGAGCACGTCCGGGGCGCGCCCAAGCTGGTCGCACACTTCAAACGCCGCCGTTTTTTGCCCTTCGATCCGGTACGGATTGACCGAGTTGACGAGCGTAATCGGCGCCGTTTCGCTCAACCGGCGCACCATTTTGAGCGCCTCGTCAAAGTTGCCGTCAATCGCAAAAATTTCCGCGCCGTACATGGCGGCTTGCGCCAACTTGCCGAGGGCGATCTTGCCGTTCGGAACGACGACGAGGCAGCGCATGCCGGCGCGCGCCGCGTAGGCGGCCGCTGAAGCCGATGTATTGCCGGTTGAGGCGCAGATGATCGTATGGCTTCCTTCCTCTTTCGCCTTGGCCACCGCCATCACCATGCCGCGGTCTTTAAACGAACCGGTCGGGTTCGCCCCTTCGACCTTGACATAGAGCGCAATGCCGAGCTCCTCCGACAAGCGCGGCAGCGGGATGAGCGGCGTATTCCCTTCGCAAAGCGACAGCCTCGGCGTCGCCGCAGAGAGCGGCAAAAAATCGCCGTAGGCGTCAAGCAGCCCTTTCCATGTCATGACCGTTTCTCTCCTTCCACTCGATATGAACTTTGCACCCGCTCAACAATTTCCAAATCGCCGAGCTGCTGCAAAATGTCTTCGTAGTCTTGCTGAGAGGCGTCATGCGTGACGATGACGATTTCCGCTAGGCCATCCTCTTTCAGCGGCAATTGCAAAATTTTCTCAAAGCTCACCCCGCGCTGCGAAAACAGCGTCGTAATTTTGGCAAACGCGCCGACCTGGTCTTTGACGTGAATGCGCAAAAAGTATTTCGAGAAAATTTCCGCCGGCGTCTTCAACTGCTTTTCATATTGCGGCGCGACGGCATAGCGGCCGTTGACGCCAAGGCGCATATTTTTCATCACCGCGACCAAGTCGGAGACAACCGCCGTCGCCGTCGGCAAGCTCCCGGCCCCCGGCCCGTAAAACATCGTCTCTCCGACCGCTTCGCCGTATACGTACACCGCATTGTATTCGTTGTGCACGGACGCCAACGGATGCGAATCCGGCAAAAACGTCGGCTGGACGCTCACCTCGACCTTCTGCCCGTCGCGCTGGGCGATGCCGATCAATTTCATCGTGTAGCCGAGCCGCTTCCCGTAGTTCAAGTCTTCCTCCGTCACTTGGGTGATGCCTTTCACTTGCACATCGTCCAAGTCGATGTCCATTGAAAAGCCAAGGCGGGCCAAAATCGCCATTTTCCGCGCCGCATCCAGCCCTTCGACGTCTGACGTCGGATCGGCTTCCGCAAACCCGAGCGCCTGCGCTTCGGCGAGCACGTCCTCATAGGAAGCGCCGTTTTGCGACATTTTCGTCAAAATGTAGTTCGTCGTCCCGTTCACAATGCCCATGAGCTTCGTAATCCGGTCCGACGCCAAGCCGTCAACCAAGCTGCGCAAAATCGGAATGCCGCCGGCGACGCTCGCTTCATAAAACAAATCGCAGCGGTATTCCGCCGCCACCCGAAGCAGCTCCGACCCGTAGACGGCCATTAAGTCTTTATTGGCGGTCACGACATGCTTCCCTTGGCGCAGCGCCCGCAATAGCAGCTCTTTTGTCTCCTCAATGCCGCCCATCACTTCGATGATGACATCAATGTCCGGATCGTCAATCACCTCAGCCGCACTCGTCGTAAGGAGCGACGGGTCAACGGCGACATCACGCGGTTTCTGTACATCCCGGACAAGGATTTTTTTCACCTTCACCGGGCAACCAACCTGATGCATCAATTTTTCTTGGTGGTTTTCAATAATTTTGACCACGCCGCTCCCGACCGTTCCTAATCCTAACAATCCGACCAAAATTGGTTTTTCCATGATTCCCGCCCCTTCTGTTTACGTACAGTAGACATTTGTATTTTTATAGTAGACATTATAAAAGACGATCGGCCATTTAGCAATGAAAATTTTTACGAGATCCGGTTCACCGGCGTCAGCGGCGGCCGTCCTTCGAGCACGGCGATGATGTTGTCGCGCGCCAATGTCATCATGGCGCGCCGCGTTTCGTACGTGGCGCTGCCGATATGCGGCAAGGCGACGACGTTCGGAAGCGAAACGAGCGGATGATCGGCCGCGACCGGCTCGTGTTCAAATACATCCAATCCCGCCGCGGCGATCTCCCCGCCGACCAGCGCCTCATACAGCGCCTGTTCATCGGCGACCGCTCCGCGCGCCGCGTTAATGAAAATCGCGGACTTCTTCATTTGCCGGAACGCCTCGCGGTTGAACAAATGGCGCGTCTCGGAGGTGAGCGGCGTCAAGCAGACGACAAAATCGCTCTCCGCCAGCAAGTCGGCGAACGGACGGTAGACGGCGCCAAGCTTCTCTTCCGCCTCCGGACGGCGGGAGCGGTTGTAATACAGAATGTTCATGTCAAACCCCTTCGCCCGTTTCGCCACCGCCTGGCCGATGTTCCCCATGCCGACGATGCCGATCGTTTTATGATGGACATCGGCGCCCGCAAGCAAAAACGGGCTCCAGCTTTTCCATTTCCCTTCTTTCAAAAACATAGCCGCTTCGACAAGGCGGCGGGCGGTGGCCAATAAAAGCGCAAACGTCAAATCGGCCGTCGTATCGGTCAATACATCGGGTGTATTGCAAACGAGAATGCCGCGATGGGTCGCCGCCGCTACATCAATGTTATCGTAGCCGACGCCCATATTGGCGACGACTCGGAGCGCCGAACCGGCGGACAAGACGTCTTCATCGATCGGATCAGACACCATCGGCAAGATGGCCGTCGCCCGTTTCGCCTTTTCCACGAGCACATCGCGCGGCACGGCCATATCTTCATGGGGCCACATCTCTACTTCAGCGATGGCCAAAAGCGGCGCGACCACGTCCTCGGGCAATTTTCGCGTAATGAATACATACGGCTTCGTCATGGTGCAGCCTCCCGCATCGTTTTTTCTAAATCTTATCACAACTTTGGCCGAAAAAAAAACAGGAAGTTGTCCTTAGGGTTTAACGGCAGGGAAGCGGTCGTTTTTTCGTTTGGGCCAAAAAAAAGCGGGAAGCTGTCTTCCCTGCGTTACGCCGGCGGCAGCCACTCGACCGCCGGCAGGCGGATGCGGTTCGAGATGCCGGCGATCTTGGCAAACGAAGCCAAAAACCGCTCGTACTCGTGCGATCGATCGAGCAAGCGCCGCAACGCGTCCTCATGCCTCGCTTGTTCGTTCTCATCCGAAGCGGTATAATACGCTTCCACGCATTCAAAATACGGAAGAGGAAACAAAAGGCGCGCGTAAATGAGCCGCCAGGCAAACGGCGAAAGCGCCGTCAAATGGCCGTAATCTTGGAAAAATTGGCGGACCGCCCGTCGGCATCGCATCCCGTGCCGCTGATACAAATGGCGCACCCATTCCGCCAAATCGCGGGCGCAATGGTCATACACCCAGTCGGTCGGCAGCTTCGCTTCGATCCCCCCAACCCACTTCGCCTCGGGGAGACGCTCATGGCAAAATGCCGCGTAATCGATGCGCCCTGGTTCTTCGTCAATCTCCGTGTCCGCCACGTATTGCACCGCGTTTTCCGCCAAGCCTAAATAATACGGGAACGATTCGATAAACAGACGATCAAACAGCGACGACGGCCCGGAAGCGAGCTTGCTCGACCAAAACGCCTCCATTTGATCGATCCGCTTCGCCCACAGCTCCCGCCATTGGCCGATGCGCCGGCATGCGACAATCGGCCATGGACATGTTCTCCCGCATTCATGCATCACCGCCAATTCCCTTCCGAGCGAACGAAAGCGAGCCGCCGGAAGCGGAGCGCGAACGAGCGCCAACGGCTGTCCGTTATAGGAAGCGATATACGTTCCGGACGTCGTTTTGACCAGTTCTCCGACGCCGTCCACTCCTTTTGCCCGCAAATAGCGGCTCATTTGCTGGCGCTCTTCCATCTCCGCTTCGCTCCGCCCATCAGCGGGAATGATGAGGAAACGCTCCTGTTTATGCCAAAACGCGGTATGCATCCCTCTTCGTTCCAAGCGTTCGATGCGCATGCTGTACTGTTCACGCACCCATTCTTCCATCGCCGCGCCTCCTTTTTCCTTTTTGCCGAAACCAGTCATTCCGCTCGTTCCACACCTTCATCTCATCGCCGCCCCATCGATGAGCCGATTCCGCCTCCGCTCCAGCATGAAACGGCCCCATTCACGCGCCTATGCTGATCAGCCAGCGCATGGCCGCGGAAAAAGAGGGCTACTTTTTATATATGACAGCGGGCGCCAAAAAAGCCGATGAGCATTTTTCTTTATATGACGGACTTATTTATGACATGATACATATATATAGAAAACGACTTTCTAAAAGAAACAGGTGAAGTTCATGAGCGAATTCATTATGAACAATCTGGAACAAACGGCTCGGCGCTGGCTTGAGGAACGGGGGGTGACCGTGGAAAAAATTGCGGAGCTCGTTTATTACTTGCAATCAAAATATCATCCCGATTTAACGATGGAGGAGTGCATCGAAAACGTCAACCGCGTCATTTCGAAACGCGAAGTGCAAAATGCGATTCTAACCGGCATCCAATTGGATAAACTCGCCGAAGACGGTCGGCTCGATGAACCGCTGCAGTCGATCATCCGCCGCGATGAAGGGCTGTATGGCGTCGACGAAATTTTGGCGCTGTCAATCGTCAATGTGTACGGATCGATCGGGTTTACGAACTACGGATATATCGATAAGCAAAAACCGGGCATTTTGCAATATTTAAATGATAAATCGACCGGCAAATGCAACACGTTTTTGGACGACATTGTCGGCGCCATCGCCGCGGCGGCGTCAAGCCGCCTGGCGCATCGGGCCGCCAATGCGGAGTAACGCCGGCGCCGCCCATGCGCGCCCTCCATCCGCGCCGAGCAACATGAAACGCCGCCTTGCCTTTTTTGGCAAAGCGGCGTTGTTTACAAGCGGTCAAGCCATTCCAAAAGCGAATCGGCCGTATACGTCGGCATCCGTTCGTAGCGGGCGAGCATTTCTTTTGTCGTAACGCCCGTATGGACTAAAAGCGTATCGATGCCAGCGTTCATGCCGGCTAAAATGTCGGTTTCATAATAGTCGCCGATCATCAGCACGTCCTCCTTCGGGACGCCGAGCACTTTGAGCGCCTGCTCCATAATGATTTTTTCCGGCTTGCCGATAAATGTCGGCTTCACCTGCGTCGATACGGCGACGACCGACGTCAGCGCCCCGTTGCCCGGAAGCAGCCCCCGCTCCGTCGGCAAGGCGATGTCGCCGTTGGTTGAGATGAACATCGCTCCATTTCGGACAGCGAGACAAGCGACAGCGAACTTTTCGTATGTAATTTGCCGGTCAATCCCGATGACGACGACATCCGCATCTTCGCCGGCCAAACGGAATCCTTTGTCCGCCAAGGCGGTTTGGAGCCCTTCTTCACCGATCACATACACGGAAGCATCCGGTTTTTTTTCAAAAATGTAATTCGCCGTCGCCTGGCTTGTCGTAAACACATGCTTCTCCTCGGCCGGCACGCCGAACGAACGCAATTTTTCCGCCACTTGCGCCGGTGTGCGCGACGAATTGTTCGTGACAAACAAATACGGAATGCCGCGGCGGTGCAGCTCGTTGACAAACGTACGCGCCTCAGCGATGCATTCGGTGCCGCGGTACATCGTCCCGTCCAAATCGATGAGGTAGCCGTTGTATCGTTTCAATGCATTCGCTCTCCTTTCCCGCCATCAATTGCGAAACGCCGACACCGGGCCGAGCTCGTTTTCAAGGTAAGCGCGCACCGCCTTCGGATACGCCTCAAGCGCCGGCAAATGTTCGTTCAGATCGGCGAGCAATTTCGCGTGATCGACGCGCGCATATTCGTGCACAAGCATTTTCCGATGGGCAATGAACGCTTTCAATCGGTCGGCATCCGCCGGCGAGATCACCTGTTCGTCAGCCAAAATGTCGATGATGTCGTTATAGCTGCCCGGGTCGCGCATAATAAACCCGTCGATCATGGCGTTGCCGACGTCCAACACCGCCTCGATGACGATATGAGCGATCCGTTCGAGCGCCAATTGCCGAAGCGGCTCGTCCCATCGCTCCTCGGCCTTGTAACGGTCCAGCATTTGTTCCATGTAGCTGAGCGTTTCTTCCAGTTTTTTGCGATCGACAAAATACATCCGTCATCCCTCCTCGTTCCTTTGTGCGATTTGCTGTCTCCCGTTTTCGCCGCCTGTCTGCTATGATGGACATAGACGAAAAAACAGGAGGGGCTCAAATTATGGGCGAACGGTTTTATTTATACGACGACACCGTCGAAGCGGCCGTCCGCTTCGTCAGCTTTGTCGGCGAGCGGCAGCGGTTTGATTTGGCGCTCATCGAAACGGATCGTTTTTACGGGAAGTGGCTCGTGCTCGACTTGCAAAGCAACCGCTTTGCCATTCTCGGGCGCGACGATTTGGAGGAGCCAGGCTATATCGAGCACGCTTACCAGCTTCATGAACAAGATGCCAACGATTTGCGCGCCTTTTTGGAGGAGTATCTCTCATAACCTTCCTCGGTTTCGGGCATCTTATGAAACAGCCCACGAACGAAGGAAGGTGAGACGAATGGCGGAACGGGAAACATACGCCGATTTTTCCGTCGTCGAGAAACAGCGCAATTTCTTGACCGCTGAAGAGTTCCCAGAAGGGCCGTACGGCTCGCCGCGCCGCGACGACGCGCCGGTCGAAAACAAAAGCACGCCTTGGAAGGAAGGCCAGCGGCATTACAGCGCCTTCAACTACGAGTTTAAATCGTTCCACCAAAACATTCCAAGGCGCGACCCAGCCGCCCACCCGCCGCACGACGATCCGCATCAGAGCGAACAGTTTCCGTACAACGAAGGCGAATGACGAGGCAGCCGCTCGCGGCAAGCGGGCGGCTGCCGTGCTTACCGTTTCACCTTGCGCAGCACAAAATACGCGCAGCCGAAGTTGCAATATTCATACAAATATTCGGACAACGTGCTGATTTTCGTATCGTACGTCGCTTTTTGGTTATGGTCGTCAAAAAACCCGCGCAACCGGAGCTGGTTGTATCCCCAATCCCCGACAATGTAGTCGTACTTCGCCAAAATGTCCGCATATCGGGCGCGAAAGGCTTCTTCATTAAAGGCGTTTTTCACATTTTCCACCAGTTCGTAACAATGATTGTTAATGCAAATCACTGTTCTCACCTCGCCTTTCCACTTCCATCATAAACGATGCATCGCCCCCAATCAATTACTGTCATCAAACCATCATCCGTGTGCCACTCTAAAAGCGAAGGGGGTGCTGACGATGAGACGACCATGGTTGGCCGTTGCGTTCGGAGCGGCCGTCGCCCTAGCCGGCTGCGCGCAGACGGCCGAGGACGAAAACACCGACATTTACAAGCGGAGCGGCAACACGATCAATGTCACCGACCGCAACGAGCTGTACAATGAAAACGGGGTGCCCAACGGCGATGACACGCCGATGAACAACTTCGGCTACGTCCGCCATCAAAAAAGCCCGATCCTCGGCGATGCAAACGGCTATAACGACATGCCGTCCTTCAACCGCGAGAAAGCGGCTGATTTAATCAGCAAATTGTGCACCCAGCTGCCGGGCGTCAAAGACGTCGCCACGCTCGTCACCGATGAAGAGGTGCTCGTCGTGTATGACGCGGACACGAACAACCGGCAGCAAACGGCCGATCAAGTGAAAAAAACGGCGCTTTCCGTCGTTCCCCGCTACTACCATGTGTATGTCGCCGACAATCCGCAGCTGATGAAGGACATCGAGCGCTTCGGACGCCTTGATTCGAACACGCGCAACATCGACCAAATTCTCGATGCGACGATTCAGCGGATGTTGAAATATCCACAAGGAAAAAAACTGAGCGACGGGGAAAATGAAAACGGCGAAATGATCAACGAAACAAACGATGAATTAGACCGCGATTTCCGCGACGGCACGCCGCGGGCGACGAAAGCGGAACGCTAAGGGCAAAGAAACGGTCTGCCTTCTTTATGAAAGGCATGACCGTTTCTTCGCGTTCATCCGGCCGGGATGATGCTTTCAGCCGCTGAAACAACGCTTGCTTGCTTTCGCGCCGTTCGTTGGATGTTACGCTTTCAACTGCCGCGCTTTCGCCGCCTCGCTCACCTGCTCATCGGCATGGTACGACGAGCGGACGAGCGGGCCCGCTTCACAATGGCTGAACCCTTTGCTCAGCGCGATTTCTTTCAGCTCTTGAAACTCGTCCGGATGGTAATATTTTACGACCTTCAAATGTTTTTTCGTCGGCTGCAAATACTGGCCGATCGTCAAAATATCAACATGGTTGGCGCGCAAGTCATCCATCGCTTCGATGATTTCCTCTTTCGTTTCCCCAAGCCCGACCATGATGCTCGATTTCGTCGGAATGTCCGGCTGCAATTCTTTCGCGCGCCGCAAAAACTCAAGCGAACGTTCGTACGTCGCGCGGGCGCGCACCCTTGGAGTCAAGCGGCGCACCGTTTCGATGTTATGGTTTAAAATGTCAGGGCGGGCATCCATCAAAATTTTTAAGTTTTCATACACCCCGCCCATATCCGATGGCAGCACCTCGATCGTCGTAAACGGGTTTTTCCGGCGGATGGCGCGCACCGTTTCGGCGAATACCGCCGCCCCGCCGTCTTTCAAGTCATCGCGGGCGACGGCGGTGACGACGACGTGTTTCAAGTTCATAATGCGCACCGATTCCGCGACGCGTTCGGGCTCCTGCCAATCGAGCTCGGTCGGCAACCCGGTTTTCACGGCGCAAAAGCGGCACGCGCGCGTGCAAACGCTGCCTAAAATCATAAACGTCGCCGTCCGCCGAACCGCCCAACACTCGTGAATATTCGGGCATTTCGCCTCTTCGCACACGGTATGTAAACGGTTTTCCCGCATGAGCTTCTTCAACCCGACATAATGCTCATTCGTGTTCAGCTTAATTTTCAACCAGTCCGGCTTGCGGACATGTTCTTCCTTTGTCGCCATCGTTCTCACTCCACTTGTCGAGGATTGTTCATTTTTCATTATAAATGAAAAGCGCGGAAAAACAAAAAGAAATCGCCCATCAAGCGATTTTCCTCCTTTTAACATTTATGAAATTCCCGTTTCTCCCCAAACTAAACATATGAAACGGGCGGAAAGGGGGAATACGCGTGCATCGATGGCTTGCCGCCATATCGGCGGCAGCGATGCTGTGGATCGCCGCCGGCGCGGCTTCCGCGGCGGAACAGGAAGAAGCGGTGTATGAAAAGCGAATGGAGCTGTACAAAAAGGCTGAAGCCGTTTCCTTGATCCCGTGGTATTACTTTGCGGCCATTGACCAGTATGAGCGAAACGTCCGGCAAGTGCGCCGCGACCTGCCCAAGCCAGCCGGCGTTCTCGGCATTTATATGAAGCCGGAAATATGGGCCGGGCCGCTGAACAAAAACCCGCACGATACAGACCCGTTCACCATCTCCCAGTTTAGCGGCCTTGGCGTGGACGGTGACGGCGACGGCTATGCGCGGGCGGATGACGATGACGATGTGATCATGGCCATGGCCCGCTATTTGCAGACGTACGGCATCGATCACCGCCATATCAAAATCGCGCTTTGGAACTATTACCAACGCGCCAAAACCGTCGACTTGATTTTAGGAAAGGCGAGAATTTATAAAAAGTATCAGACGTTGAAATTGGACAACCACGTGTTTCCGCTTCCGCTAGGGGCCAATTACAGCTACCGCGATACATGGGGCGATGCGCGCGGCTGGGGCGGACGCCGCATCCACGAAGGAACCGATATTTTCGCCGGCTACGGCGTTCCGGTGCGCTCGACGTGCTACGGCATCGTCGAGCTGAAAGGGTGGAACAAATACGGCGGCTGGCGCGTCGGCATCCGCGACATTAACAACACGTACCATTACTTTGCCCATTTGAACGGCTTCGCCGCCGATCTTCGAGAGGGGCAAATCGTCGAGCCAGGGACGATCATCGGCTCGGTCGGCAGCTCTGGCTACGGTCCGCCCGGCACGGCGGGGAAATTTCCTCCCCATCTTCACTACGGCATGTACAAAGACAACGGCTATACCGAATGGGCGTTTGACCCGTACCCGCACCTAAAAGCGTGGGAGCGGGCCGAGCGGCAACAACGGCGCCGCTAGCCGCGCGGAGGCTGGCGCGACGGGGTTCTCTCCGCCAACGCCAGACGCCCAAATAAGCGACATGTTTTTTCAAGAGCAGAGACGTCCCGGACGCCGATGTTTCCCGTCCGTCCATCCCAGCCGGCGTTCGCCGGCCAAAACGGGGCAAGCAGGGAAAAGGGCTCGCTCAAAAAGGCCATTTCCTTTAAACCAAACACAGCATATTGTTTCTGAATGATTGTTTTATACCTGTATACAGCAATAAGAAAGGGTGTCCCGATCCTGTTGGGACACCCTCTTTTTTCCACGGCGGCACAACCGTCCGAAACGGGGCTTTCCGCTGACGTTCTTCCGCCTATCGCTTCTCAATGCCCGCCCAAATACGCCTGCTTCACCTGCTCGCTCGCCTGCAGCTCGCTCGCCGTTCCCGACAAGACGACGCGCCCCGATTCAAGGACATAGGCGCGATGGGCGATGGAGAGCGCCATATGGGCGTTTTGTTCGACAAGCAAAATCGTCGTCCCCGACTCGTTGATTTCCTGAATGATGCGGAAAATCGTTTTGACCAAAAGCGGCGCGAGCCCCATTGACGGTTCGTCAAGCAAGAGCAGCTTTGGACGGGCCATGAGCGCGCGGCCGATGGCGAGCATTTGCTGCTCGCCGCCCGAAAGCGTTCCAGCCAGCTGCTTGCGCCGCTCTTCAAGGCGCGGGAACAGCTGAAAGACTTTGGCAAAGTCTTGTTGAATGCCTTCTTTGTCTTTGCGCAAAAACGCGCCGAGCTCCAAGTTTTCCTCCACCGTCATATTGGCGAAGACGCGCCGCCCTTCCGGCACGTGGGAAATGCCTTGCTTGACGATCGTCTGCGCCGCCTTGCCGGCGATCGAGGCCCCCTCATACACAATGTCGCCGTTTTTCGGCCTAAGCAGCCCGGAAATGGTTTTCAGAAGCGTCGTTTTCCCCGCGCCGTTCGCGCCGATCAAGGTAACGATTTCGCCGCTGTTTACTTCAAGCGATACGCCTTTTAACGCATGAATATTGCCGTAAAACACGTCAATTTGATCGACTTTCAGCATCGTTCACGACACCTCCTCGCCAAGGTAAGCCTCGATCACTTTCGGGTTGCTGCGCACTTGTTCCGGCGTGCCTTCGGCGATCAGCTGGCCGTGATCCAACACGTAAATGCGCTCGCATATGCCCATCACAAGCGACATGTCATGCTCAATCAACAAAATCGTCAAGGCAAACCGTTCGCGAATGAACGCAATCAACTTCATCAATTCTTTCGTTTCTTGCGGGTTCATGCCGGCGGCCGGCTCGTCAAGCAAAAGCACTTTTGGCTGCGCCGCCAGCGCCCGAGCGATCTCAAGCCGGCGCTGCTGGCCGTACGGCAAGTTTTTCGCCTTCTCGTGCATGACGCCGTCAAGCTGAAAAATTTTCAAAAACTCGATCGCCTTTTCTTCCATTTCCTTTTCACCGCGGAAATGGGACGGGAGGCGGAGAATGGAGCTCAGCATCGAATGGCGGGCGTGCGCATGGTAGGCGACTTTCACGTTGTCGAGCACCGACAGCTCGCCGAACAGGCGAATGTTTTGAAACGTCCGGCTGATCCCTTTGCGCGTAATTTTATACGGCGGCAGGCCGTTCAACGTCTCACCGTCAAGCATAATCCGCCCGTCAGTCGGCACATACACGCCCGTCAATAAGTTAAACAGCGTCGTTTTCCCCGCGCCGTTCGGGCCGATGAGCCCGACAAGCTCCCCTTGATACAGCTCCATCGTCACACCGGAGAGCGCCTTCAGCCCGCCAAACTGGATGCCGACATTTTCTGCCTTAAGCAACGGTGTTTTTGCCGCCATGATTCATTCCTCCCTGCGCTGCCTTCCGCCATTTGAAGAGCGAAGATAGTTCTTTCGTCCCCATCAGCCCGGTTGGACGGTACAGCATCACCAAAATCAAGACGATGCTGTAAATGATCATCCGCGTTTCCGGATAGTTTTGCAAGAACGTCGAAACGATCGTCAGCAGCACCGCCGCCACCACCGCGCCGGACAAGCTGCCGAGCCCGCCGAGCACGACGAAAATCAAAATGTCAAACGATTTTAAAAAGCCGAAGTTCGACGGCTGAATGATGTAAAAGTGATGGGCGTACAGCGCCCCGGCGATGCCGGCGAAAAACGAACCAATCGCAAACGCCGCCACTTTGTAATACGTCGTATTGATCCCCATGGCATCGGCGGCGATTTCATCCTCGCGAATCGAAATGCACGCCCGTCCGTGCGTCGAGTTCGTGAAGTTGGCGATCACAAGAATCGTTACAAACAGGCAGGCGAACACCCACGGCCATGTCGTCATATGCGTCACCGTCATGCCGCTCGCCCCGCCGACGTAATCGATGTTCAATAGCGCGATGCGGACAATTTCGCCAAACCCAAGCGTGGCGATCGCCAAGTAATCGCCTTTTAAACGCAAGCTCGGCACGCCGATGATGAGGCCGGCGAGCATCGCCGCGATCCCGGCGGTCAATACGCCGACCGCAAACGGTAGCTGCAGCTTCATTGTCATGACGGCTGAAGCGTAAGCACCGACGGCAAAAAAGCCAGCGTGTCCAATCGAAAACTGTCCGGTGATGCCGATGATCAAGTGAAGGCTCGCAGCCAGCATGACGTTGATCGCCATGAAAAAGAGCGTGTTGACGTAAAACACATTGAGCGTCCCGCTTGCAATCAGCCACTCGACAACAGCGAAAAAGGCGAAGGCCAGTATGACGGAAACCCAAAATCCACGCGTCCGCTTCCAAGTTGCCATTGTCCCCTACCATCCTTTACACTTTTTCTCGTACGTTCTTGCCAAACAATCCGGCCGGCCGGAAAATGAGGATGAGAATTAAAATGACAAACGCCACTCCGTCGCGCCAAAGCGAGTAGCCGAGCCCGCTGACGAGCGATTCGATGACGCCAAGCAAAAGCCCCCCGACCATCGCCCCCGGAATGATGCCGATTCCGCCCAACACGGCGGCGACAAACGCTTTCAAGCCGGGAAGAATGCCCATCAGCGGTTCGATTTTCGTATAATAAATGCCGAAAATGACGCCTGCCGCCCCAGCGAGCGCCGAACCAATGGCGAACGTCGCCGAAATCGTATTGTCGACGTTAATCCCCATCAACCGGGCCGCTTCCGCATCATGGGAAACAGCGCGCATCGCCTTCCCGATTTTTGTCCGGTGAACGATGAATTGAAGAAGGACCATCAAAACGAGGGACGTGCCGAGGATGAACAGCGACTGGCTGCTGATGACAACCCCAAACAGCTCCAAATTCCGGTCTGGCAACAGCGTGCTCGGATACGCTTCCGGCTGGGCCCCGCGCAAATAGATCGTCACATACTCAATAAGCAGCGAGACGCCGATCGCCGTAATGAGCACCGCAATGCGCGCCGCATTGCGCAACGGCTTGTAGGCAATCCGCTCGATGATCATCCCAAGCACGGCGCAAGATGCCATCGCCAACAAAAGCGCCGGGAAAAAGCCGACACCAAGCATCGTTACGGCGTAAAAACCGACGAATGAACCGACCATAAAGACGTCGCCATGGGCGAAGTTAATGAGCCGAACGATGCCGTACACCATCGTATAGCCAAGAGCGATGAGCGCATAAATGCTGCCTAGCGAAATGCCGTTGACCAGCTGTTGAATGAGTTCCATGATTGCACGCTCCTTAACGAAAACTCGTCGTTGACCAAAAGAAATGCCGGACAGGAGGGCGCCCCCTTAGGGGCCTCCCCCGTCCATGCATCCATCCAGCCTTTCATTACGGATTCACTTTTGTTTTGAACTGTTGCTGCCCGTCTTTGTATTCCAAAATGGCCGCCGATTTGACCGGGTCATGGTTTTCATTGAGCGTCAGCGTCCCCGAGACGAGCTGCAAATCTTTCGTTTGCGCCAGCGCGTCTTTAATTTTCACCGGATCGGCGCTGCCGGCCCGCTTAATGGCGTCGGCCAGGAAGTATGCCGTATCATAGCCAAGAGCGTTGAAGGCATCTGGCGCTTTGTTGTATTTCGCTTTAAATGCTTTGACAAACTCTTGAATTTTCGGGTCCGGATCGCCCGACGAATAATGGTTTGTGATGTACGTGTTGTTCAACGCGTCTTTGCCCGCAATTTCAACAAGCTTCGGCGAATCCCAGCCGTCGCCGCCCATGATCGGCACGTTCAAGCCAAGCTCGCGCGCTTGTTTGACGATGAGGCCGACTTCTTCATAATAGCCCGGCAAGAACAAAAATTCCGGATTGGCCGATTTGATGCGCGTCAATGTAGCGCGGAAGTCGGTGTCTTTCGCAACGTACGCCTCTTCAGCGACGATTTTGCCGCCGCCTTGGGTGAACGCCTCTTTAAACGAAGCGGCCAGCCCTTTCGAATAATCGCTTGAGCTGTCAATCAACACCGCCGCGTTTTTCACTTTCAAGTCGTTTAGCGCGAATTTCGCCGCCACCGTTCCTTGGAACGGGTCGATAAAGCACGTCCGGAAGACGAACTCGTTCACTTTGCCGTCTTTGTTTGTGATCGTCGGGTTCGTGCCCGTCGGCGTAATGAGTGGCACTTTATTGTCGTTGGCGACTTGCACTTGGGCGAGCGTGTTCGTGCTCGTCGCCGAGCCGATGATGGCGACGACTTTGTCTTGGCTGATCAACTTGATCGCGCCGTTGGTCGCCTCCGCCGCTTCCGATTTGTTGTCGACTTTCACCAACTCCAGCTTTTTGCCGTTGATTCCTTCTTTGTTGATTTCCTCTAACGCCAAGTCCAGCCCTTCCGCAATCGACTGGCCGTACGAAGCGACCCCGCCGGACAGCTCGAGGTTGGCGCCGATTTTAATCACATCGCCGCCCCCGCCTCCGCCGCCGTTTCCGCCTGAAGAACTGCCGCCTTGCTGGTTGCCGCCGCAACCGGCCAAAAGACCCGCCGTCAGCATCAATGAGAAAAAGACACCTGCTGCTCTTTTTTTCTTCATTTCTTGTTCCCCCCATTGTTCAAAATGTTCTGTCACCAGAGCGCACGCCTTTCTCTGCATACTATATCGATAGAGTCCGTCTGCCTTGTGCGCTCGTCCGCCGCGCCGGATGGCGCCGCAAACTGATGCATGCCTTCCGATGCCGGCCGTTCATTCCCCCTCTCAAACCGCTATGTAAATAATAAAACTATTTTCAATTTAATATAATATTACAAAATTCGAACCAACTCGTCTAGTTGTTTTCTATTTGAAAAACAAAAAAAGCTGTTTCCTCTTGACAAACGCCAGAGAAACAGCCAAAGCCCCTTCGCCGGGAAGAACACTTTTTTTGCATAACATTTCCATGTTTCTGTCAAAACCATTCCCGACGGCTAACGCGGGCATCCGTTAACCTAACGGAACTAGCGGGCGAACGCCGGCCGCAAAATAAGCTCTGCTCTAGAGAATCGGTGATTGTATGAAAAATGAGGCTCAACTTGAGAACCCTTATAAACTCCACTCTTCTCTCTAATCGAGAACGATCGATTTAGGAAGATGACGGTCGCCGGCCTTTTAGAGGCGCGCATTGAGAGCCTTTCCCGCTACCGCTTCGGGAGCTGGATGGACGGGCCAACTTGACCGCCGTTTTTGTTGTAAAATTGCGGCACTTCTCCCGGAATGAAGCGCATCACAACTGGAATATCCGTTGTCACATTGGAAATTTTCGATGCAAAAGGAATGACGACTTGGATGTCGACCGATACATGAATGTCAATTTCAATAAAAAAACTGTTAATATCATAGGCTCTAATTTCTTTTGTCACTTCCGAGTCAACATTGCCAACGATCTGAAACTGCACCGGAATGCGCGGGCCAAGATTGGCTAAAAGCGCATTGTTCGTCACTTGCCCGAGCGGAATGTAATAAATGATGCCGCGGCTGTTTCCAGTGCCGGACTCGACCTCGGGAAGCACCATTCGTTCAAGCCGTCCTTCTGTCGCCGCCTTTAAGCTTTCCATCACATGATCGTCCGTCTCCGATAAGATGCGGTTGATCACCGCGGTGTCAAAATCGACCGACACAATTTTGCCGCTTTCGTCCTTTTGAACCGTGACCAGCTGGCGAAATTCAGGGTTGTCTTTTTGAAACTGCTGCTCAATGGCGTTATTGATCACCAAGTTGGCAATCCGCTTCGTTTCCGTTTCGGCGATTTCCATCAGCACCGGCTTAATGCCTTTATTGACAATCCAAAGGCTTGCCGCCGTCGAGAACATAAAAAAAACGAACGTCAATAAAAACACATAGCGGAACGGGAGCGGCCCTCTCCGCACCAATCGGGGGCGCAACAAAATGAAAATCCCTCCTTTACAAGCTATATGTATGCTTGCAAGGAGGGAGAATTTCACCGCATTTTCAACAGAGCCTCTCTTCCTTTCATTCCCTTTTCAATGCCGAGCTCCAAAGCGGCGACTGTCACCGATTCCAGCGGCGCTTCGAGCAGCTGTTCAATCGTGCGCACCCCGACCGCCCGCCCGGCGATAATGCCGCGATCGCGCAATTTCTCATTCAACAGCGCCACATCGAGCGCCCCGCACATAATGTATCCTTTCTCGCTTGCCACCGCCAACAAGTTCGTTTTCGGCAGCTGGACGGACACAGCGATAAACGGATGTCCGTCAATGATGATCGGCTTCACTTCGACCATCGCCGCAGTCACTCTCCTTTCCATACTCCAATGTATGAAGCATGAAAAAAGAGGTGCCTGCCTATTGGGCCAATTTCCAAGCGAGAAGATCGCGCAAAAACTCCGGCATGTAATACGTTTTTTCCGCCGCCCGCTGAATTTGCGGATAAAAGTGGCCGATCGCAAACATATCGGTCGTCGCCACCTCATACGTGCGCTCGGGATCGAGCGGCTCGCCGTTGATCATAATGCGGCGGATATGCCATTGACCGTCCTCCTCGAGCCCGGCCTCGATGTCCACGCCGTCGTACACCATTTCCCCCATCACTTCGCCGCGGAAGCCAAACCCTTTAAACTGCAAATGCTTCATCCGTTCCGTGTTGGCCTCAAGGATAATCTCTTTGAGCTCCGCGCCGCGCAGCTTCACCTTGCACGGGTTGAGCGGATGCGGGCAAATGCGATGCAAATCTTTTTTCGTCACCGGCCCTTTCGCAAGCGGCGCAAGCAGCACGCCGGCGTTGACCATGCCGATGTCCGCTTGGCACCACTCACGCAAAGCGGAAGCAAGCAAATTCGCGAGCGGCGACGGGGCGAACCAGTCAAGCGGCAAGTCATCATGGAGCACGGCGACTTGTTCCGCTTCAAGCCGCGCCAAACTTTCCTGCTCGAGGGAGCGAAGATGGTGCGCCACCTCTTCCGAAAACGGCAACGTGCCGGCATCGACCACTTTCGCAGACGCTCGCATAAGACGCCGCCCTTCCACTTCCAGCTTAACGACGCCGACATATTGTCCGTATTTCCCAGCCGCGCAAAGAAGCGCACCGTTCACTTGCTTCCCTTCCGGAAACAGATGATGAGTATGGCCGCCTAAAATCAAATCGATCCCCGGAATCTCAGCGGCTAGTTTTTCATCTTCATTCACCCCAAGATGGGACAGAACAACGACGCAATCGGCCTTTTGCTTCACTTCCTCCACCGCCGCTTGCAACATTTCCAACGGCGGCGCGATCGTCCATCCGAGCAACTCGTAAAAGTGAGAAAACGGAGCGGTGGCGCCAACCACCCCAATGCGAAACGTCTCCGTCGCCGGGATGACGACATACGGCAACGCCCAATGCGGCCGCACGCCGTCGCGGCGAAACAAATTGGCGACAACGACCGGAAACCGAGCCTGTTCGTACAGCGTATCCAATTCATCATGATCAAGGGTGATCCCTTCGTTGTTGCCAATGGTCACCGCATCATAGTGAAGATCGTTCAATAAGTCCACATTCGCTTTTCCGCGCGTCGCCTCGGTAATCGGGTGCACGCGGTCGAGAAAATCGCCGACATCAAACAAAAGCATCGCCTCGTTGCGCGCACGATGCTCTTGCCGCCGTTCCGACAAAAAGCGGGCGATTTGCGGCCAATGTTCAAAATGGCTGTGCACGTCGTTCGTATGATAAATATAGACGGTTTGCTTCAATGCGCAAGCCTCCTTGGTTACGAAAAACTTTCGATCACAAGCCGAAGGCCAAGCAAAACGAGCACAATCCGAAGCACGACAACAAGTGTCCGGCTTGGCATCCGCTTATTGATCCACGCCCCGGTTTTCGCGCCGATCCATACGCCGGGAATGAGGGCAAGGGCAAACGACCATTGCACATTTCCCATCGCGACATGGGTGAGAGAGCCGACGAGCGAGGACAAAAAAATCATCAACATCGACGTGGCGACCGCCACATGGGGCGGAAAGCGAAACAGCACGATCATCGCCGGCACCATGAGCGAGCCGCCGCCAATGCCAAACAACCCGCCGAAAAAGCCGACCACAAACGCGATGGCGATCGCGGCGAGCGGATAATAGCCGTACACGAACGTCTCCCCGTTCCGCTCCGTGTACGTGCGCATGACTTTCCGCGCCCACCACGATGCCGGTTTCAAGCGGGTTTCCGCTTTCGTCTCGGATCGGGATGACTCCCGTTCATTCTCCGTCGCCGCCGCCGTCTCGTCAGCCGAGCGCTTCGTTTTCTTCCGGCTCAGCGACAAAAACAGCGACATGGCGATTAAAAACAGCCCAAAATACAACGAAAAATGAGCGGCGCTCAGCGTATTGTTCACCCAAGCGCCGATGACCGCCCCGGGAACGCTGCCGATGCAAAACAGCAGACCGCTTTGATAGTCGACCATTTTGTCTTTCATATACGACAATGTGGACGATAATCCATTAAAAATAATGACGACAAGCGACGTGCCGACCGCCACTTGCGGCGTCACCGCCGAGAGCCAGCCGAGCGCGCCGAAAAACAACAACGACGGCACGATGATCACCCCGCCGCCAAGGCCGGCCAAACTGCCGACCGTCCCCGCGATAAAGCCGATCAAGACAAGCAACGCATACGCCATCCTCCATCCCCCTCTTCCCCGCTTCAAAACAAACCAAGCTGCCGCGGCGCAAGGCCCGTGTACTCAATGCCAAGCAAATCGATCAATTGTTTGGCGTTGTCGGCGGCATCGCCGCCGGAGTTGTTGTTAAACAGCACGTAAATTTGTTTCGTTTTTTTCTTTAATGCCTCTATATGGCTCGCCCACTCGCGCAGCTCGCGCTCGTTGTATCGATACAAGTAGCGGACGGCGCGCCAGTTCTCGCCGGCCGTCGCCTTGTTCCACCCGTGGACATTCCGTCCGTGCAGGCGGATGAGCGTCTTTTCCCGATCGGTCGGATGCAAAACGGTCGGCACCGACCCTTCCCCCGCCTGCGGCTCGTCGCAAATGCTGTGAATCCACCCTTCCTCTTCCATAAAGCGAAGCGTTTTTTCATAAAAGCGCGGCGAAAACCATGATTGGTGCCGAAATTCGAGCGCCGCCGGCACTTCCCCCATCCGCGCTTTCGTCCAGCGCAAGTACGCCACATGCTCGCGCCGGCAGTCAAACCACGGCGGAAACTGAAACAGCACCATCGCCAATTTTCCCGCCGCTTGAAACGGCGCGATCGATTCCAAAAACGCGGCAAACATCGCTTCCTTGCTTTCATACGGAATCGGGCCGCGCTCATGCCCGGTCATTCCTTGGTATGCCTTCACGATAAATTGAAACGACGGCGGCGTCTCGCGAATCCACTTTTCTACGTTCGAACGCGGCTGAATGGCGTAAAAGTACGAATCGACCTCGACCGTCGGAAAATGGGCCGCGTATTCCAGCAACTTGTCTTTCGCCGCAAGGCCGGGCGGATAGAGGCTGTCATGATCGCCCCAGCCGGTCAGTCCGATGTAAATCATCACGATCACCAATTCGTTCAATTTCCAGCTACCTTAACTATACCATAAGCGGCCCGGCCATGAAATCAAAACGCCTGCCGGCGGCGCCTTCACGCAACCGACACTTGCGGGCGAGGCCTTGGAGTTTGCCCAACCGCGCAAGGAGAAAAAACCATGATTGAAATGAATACAAAACTGCTCTACAATGGTATTCGCAAAAAATTCTAACGATATCATAACTGGAAAGGCGGCGATCGCCATTGATCCATCTCTATTCATTCATGATGTTGTCTATTTTTTTGATTGTGCTGCCGGGGCCCGATACGGCGATTGTTACAAAAAACACTATTTTGGTCGGGAAAATGGGCGGATTGAAAACCGCTTTTGGAGTTTGTTGCGCCCTTTTTCTCCATACCGCTGCGGCGGCTTTAGGGATTTCAGCCGTCATTATGCAATCTGCCCTGCTGTTTTCGATCCTGAAGTATGTGGGTGCTGTGTACTTAACGTATTTAGGCGTTAAGGCATTATATGGGGTCATGAAAAAAGGCGAAGCCCCCGGTGTGGAAACGGACATCAGAGGTGGAGGACAACATACCGCCTGCTTCAAGCAAGGGTTTCTGACCGATTTCTTAAATCCAAAAGTGGCGGCCTTTTTCTTAACCTTTTTGCCGCAATTCGTAGCACCGGGCTCGCACTCCTTTGTTCCGTTTCTCATGATGGGGGCGGCTTATACGGCGATGACCGCTATATGGTTTTTGTTTTACATTTCCTTCATCCATTATATTAGCGATTTCATGAAGCGGCCGAAAACGAAGAAATGGATCGAAGGAATCACGGGCGCGGTGATGATCGGGTTTGGCATCAAATTGGCGCTTGAAAAAGTCCAGCGCTAAACAGGAAGACTGAGCGCGGCTGAACAGAGCTGCCTGGCATGTGAAATGAAAGACAGGGGAGCGTTCAAAAAAAGAGCGCTCCCCCTAAAAAACATGAATCCCCCTTATTGAAGGGGTGAAATGGCCTGCGACGCGGCAGGCAACTTATGATTATGTTATGGGTTCCCTGGCGATAATATGCAAAGAGAGAGGCCAATCGGACCTCTCTGTTGCAAAAAACAAACGAATCCACGTTTTTCAACGTGTGAAAATGGTCTGTGACGAGACAGACAACTTATTTTGTACTCTAAGTATAGAAAAAAATTAAGGAAATGTCAATGCGCCGTTCATACGTTATCGATGCCGGTAAAAATACGTTACAGGTCAAATACCCATTTTACTCTGTTCATAATCTTATATCTTTACTATTCTGATACGCCCTCATAAGTGTAGGAGTGCATGATTGCACTTTGATACAACTGTATACGCTATACACATGTTCCGATGAATAGTGGTGTGGCTCCTTTCTGCAGAGCCACCATTATGAGTTGTACTTAGAGCATCGAACTCAAAGTGGATGCCAATCCACATCACCTGCTTCAATAATAATAATGTTCACTCCATCCGTTGCTATTTTCACTTTTTCAAACAGTTGATTTGAGGAAACAAGCACCACTTCCAATATTTCATCAGCATCAAAGTCTTTAACGCAATCTGTTTCAAAATATGTTACATCTTCAAAAACAATGAATCCCTCAATCATTTCAGGATCTTTTGTTTCATCATAATCAAATTGCAGCCATTTACATAACTCAGTTTCAAGAGATACTCTTTTTGTAGTGGAATCATATTCCACATTATTAATTAAACTCCCATGTAAATGATATCTTTTAAGGAAATCAGATATTCTCATCATTTTTCCCCATCCCATTAAAGGATATGTTTTCGTTGCATCTATCCTGGTGTGAATAAAATATTTGAAGGGTCTCATCCTGCTCTTTTACTCCACGATTATACTTTACCAAACCAGACACAGTTGTTTAGCTCCCCCCTTGACATCCCTGTACGAGAAAAACGGAAATGTCAAGGAGCTAAAATCATACCATTTGCTGCTTTATTTCTTTTCATTCTCTGCGATACCTATAGTCACTTCACCATCATGAAAGATTTCGATTACATACTCTCCATCTTCACAAAGAATAAACGCATCCGATCCCACAGCAGCTACATCATCGATGGCATTGAGAACTCTTTCCAATTTTGTCTGAATACCTGGATGGCAAGAATAATTCCACAGTACAATCACATCGTTATGATTCATCCCCTTTTTTCACAACCCACCAACGATTTCCGATCCATCCTTCACTTTTTTTCTTTCTGGATACTTCCCATATCATACGGCCGGTATTTCTTGCGCAGTTCCTTTAGCTCTCGGGCAAGGGCTTCAACATCAGTCCGGAAAAACAACTTGTCTTTTTGGAAGCTTTTGATTGGCGTTATTCTTCCTGATTCGATGAGTTTGCTAAGGCGTTGATATGTCACGCCCAGGATCTCCAGTGTTTCAGCGACCCCGAGGACTTCACTTTTAATGAAGTCCTCGAGCTCTTTTCTTGTTGTGAAGTGATACATCACAATGTTTCCTCCTCATCTGTTCCGGAAGTACGAGACAATGTATCGAATCCCCGCAATCCCCCATACAACAATAACGATCAATAACACGATGTCCAATATGCCAAGATGTCTAAAGTCAGTGGCCACGAAAAAACGTACGGCAACAAACGCCAATAAGATGTTTGCGATCCAAGCTAATTTTGACATACATTTTGGGAGATGATAATATTTTTTATACAGAAGCCCTTCCCGAAGGTCGGGCTTCCGTTTGGGCTTATTTGCGACGTTTCTTTTTGGAGCGTCGCTTTTTCTTTTGGTTTCGTCCTTCTAGGAAGGCGATGGCCGCTAGGACGAAACCGGCGATACTTCAAAGCTTCTCCATGGTGTCCGCCACTTCATCCTCTCCCTGTCGTTCACCTTCTTTCTGGATTTTATGATAACAAACCTATTGTTATATTATAATAGGATTAACAAAAAAATCCCTGCCAAATCGGCAGGGGAAACAATCACACAACAGTCGTTTTTCACTCTGACACGCACCTCCATGTGACTCAAAAAATGGAGGATGAGGCACTGGAGTTGTATCAGCGGTACACTGAAAAATAAATTGCGGGTGTTTTGTGGGTGCGGCGCCCACAAGCGAGCGCTGCACCCTTTATTTATCAAGGTTATCCGATGCTTCCTTCCATCTCAAACTTGATCAAGCGGTTCATCTCGACCGCGTATTCCATCGGCAGCTCTCTTGTGAACGGCTCGATGAAGCCCATGACGATCATTTCCGTCGCTTCCTGCTCGGAAATGCCGCGGCTCATCAAGTAGAACAGCTGCTCTTCCGACACTTTCGACACTTTCGCTTCGTGTTCGAGCGAGATGTTGTCGTTTAAAATTTCGTTGTATGGAATTGTATCCGATGTCGACTGGTTGTCGAGAATCAACGTGTCGCATTCGATGTTCGAGCGCGAGCCGGACGCTTTGCGGCCGAAATGGACCATGCCGCGATACGTCACCTTGCCGCCTTGTTTGGAGATCGACTTCGAGACGATCGTCGATGACGTATTCGGGGCCAAATGGATCATTTTCGCCCCGGCGTCTTGATGCTGCCCTTTGCCGGCGATGGCGATCGACAGCGTCAAGCCGCGCGCCCCTTCGCCTTTTAAGATGACGGCCGGGTATTTCATCGTCAATTTCGAGCCGATGTTGCCGTCGATCCATTCCATCGTCGCATTTTCTTCGCAGACGGCGCGCTTCGTCACCAAGTTGAAGACGTTGTTCGCCCAGTTTTGGATCGTCGTGTAGCGGCAGTAGGCGCCTTTTTTGACGATGATTTCCACAACCGCGCTATGGAGCGAGTTCGTCGTGTAAATCGGCGCTGTGCAGCCTTCGACGTAATGGACGTGAGCCCCTTCGTCCACGATGATGAGCGTCCGTTCAAACTGCCCCATGTTTTCCGAGTTGATGCGGAAGTACGCCTGAAGCGGCGTATCGACTTTGACGCCTTTCGGGACGTAGATGAACGAACCGCCCGACCAGACGGCCGAGTTGAGCGCGGCAAATTTGTTGTCCGTCGGCGGCACGACTTTGGCGAAATACTCGCGGAACAAGTCTTCGTTTTCCTTCAGCGCCGAGTCGGTGTCTTTAAAGATGACGCCGAGTTTTTCGAGATCTTCTTTCATGTTGTGGTAGACGACTTCCGATTCGTATTGCGCCGAGACGCCGGCCAAATATTTTTGTTCCGCCTCTGGAATCCCTAATTTATCGAACGTCGCTTTGATCTCCGCCGGCACTTCATCCCACGAGCGGCCCGATTTTTCCGTCGGCTTGACGTAGTACGTAATTTCATCGAAATCGAGGCTTGACAAGTCGCCGCCCCATTGCGGCATCGGTTTGCTGTAGAAGATGTCGAGCGCTTTTAAGCGGAACTCGAGCATCCATTGCGGCTCGTTTTTCATCCGCGAAATTTCTTCGACGACTTCGCGCGTCAGGCCGCGTTGGGCGCGGAAGACGGAGACGTCTTTATCGACGAAGCCGTACTTGTATTCACCGATTTCCGGGGCTTTTTTCGCCATCTCGGTTCACCTTCCTTCATGTTCATGATTGTTGCAGCCCTTTTTCGAGCGCTTTCCACGCCAAGGTTGCGCATTTAATGCGGGCTGGAAATTTAGAGACGCCTTGGAGCGCCTCGATGTCGCCAAGATCGACCGAATCGTCGTACTCTTTCCCTTGGATCATGTCGGAAAAAATGTGGGCGAGCCGAAGCGCTTCCTCCACCGTTTTTCCTTTGATCGCCTGCGTCATCATCGACGCCGACGACATCGAAATCGAACAGCCTTCCCCTTCAAACTTGACGTCGGCGACTTTTCCGTCTTCGACTTTCATCGTCAAGTGGATGCGGTCGCCGCACGTCGGGTTGTTCATGTTGACATCGACGTTCGTTCCTTCAAGCACCCCGCGGTTGCGCGGGTTTTTATAATGATCCATAATGACTTGGCGGTAAAGCTGATCCAACGGATGGTTAGAAGACATGGCTGAAGTACTCCTTCGCTTTCTGTAATGCCGCAATGAACCGATCGATTTCTTCTTTCGTATTGTACAAGTAAAAACTTGCCCGGGCGGTCGCCGTCACGCCGAGCCATTTCATGAGCGGCTGGGCGCAATGGTGGCCGGCGCGGATGGCGATTCCTTCGGCGTCAAGGACAGTCGCCACATCGTGCGGATGCACCCCGTCGATGTTGAACGTGACAAGCCCCGCCCGCTCTTTCGGGCCATAGACGGTGACGCCTTCGATGTCCGCCATTCGTTCAAGCGCATATTGCGCCAGCTCATGCTCATGGGCGGCGATGGCGTCCAAGCCCACTTGTTCAAGGAAATCGATCGCTGCGCCAAGGCCAATCGCCCCGGCGATGATCGGCGTGCCGCCTTCAAACTTCCACGGCAGCTCTTTCCACGTCGAGTCGTACAGCTCGACAAAATCGATCATTTCGCCGCCGAACTCGATCGGCTCCATCTGCTCAAGCCATTTCTTTTTGCCATATAATACGCCGATTCCCGTCGGCCCGCACATTTTATGGCCGGAAAGGGCGAGAAAATCGCAATCGAGCGCCTGAACGTCAATCTTCATATGCGGAGCGCTTTGCGCCGCATCGACGACGACGACCGCCCCGCGCTCATGGGCGATGCGGGCGATCTCCCGCACCGGGTTGATCGTCCCGAGCACGTTGGACACATGGGCGATGGCGACGATCTTCGCCGCTTTGGTGATGGTCGCCTCGACATCGCGCAAATCGATCGTGCCGTCTTCCTGCAGCGGAATGTATTTCAGCGTTGCGCCCGTTTGTTTTGCCAGCTGCTGCCATGGGATTAAGTTGCTGTGATGCTCCATGTACGTAATGACGATCTCGTCGCCTTCTTTGACATTGGCGCGCCCGTAGCTTGAGGCGACCAAGTTGAGCGACGCCGTCGTGCCGCGCGTGAAGATGATTTCCTGCGCCGATTGCGCGTTTAAAAACCGCCGCACTTTTTCGCGCGCGCCTTCGTACGCGTCGGTCGCCTTCGTCCCGAGCGTATGGACGCCGCGGTGGACGTTCGAGTTGTACTCGCGGTAGTAGCGGTCAAGCGCCTCAATCACCGGCAGCGGCTTTTGCGATGTCGCCGCGCTGTCAAAATAGACGAGCGGATGGCCGTTCACCTGCTGATGCAAAATCGGAAACAACGCGCGAATTTCATTGACATTCATGATTGAACTTTCCTTTCAATCACTTCAATTAATTGGTTTTTCACGCCTTCAAGCGGAATCGCCTCGACAACCGGCGCCAAAAAGCCGTGGATGATGAGCCGTTCCGCGTCGCGTCTCGGAATGCCGCGGCTCATTAAGTAATACAATTGAATCGGGTCGATGCGGCCGACCGACGCCGCATGGCCCGCCATGACATCGTCTTCATCAATGAGCAAAATCGGGTTCGCATCGCCGCGCGCTTTTTCGCTCAGCATCAAGACGCGCGACTCCTGCTCGGCGTTTGACTTCGACGCGCCGTGCTCAATTTTGCCGATGCCGTTGAAAATCGAGGTCGCGCTGTCGCGGACGACGCCATGTTTTAAAATGTAACCTTCCGTATGCTTGCCGTAATGGACGACGCTGGTCGTAAAGTTTTGCACTTGCTCGCCGCGGCTGACCGCGACCGTTTTCGTATCGCCGAACGAGCCGTCGCCGACAAGGCGGGTGATGTTCTCGGAGACCGTGTTGCCGTCATTCATCAGCCCGAGCGCCCATTCGATCCGTCCGTCGCGCCCAGCGATGCCGCGCCGATTGACATACGTCGTTGTGCCTTTCGCCAAATGGTCGACGGCGGCGAAAAAGACGCTTGCGTTCGCTTGGGCAAACACCTCGGCGACCACATTGACGACCGCTTTTCCTTCTCGGCTTGCCGATATATAGTTTTCGACAAACACGACGCGGCTGTTGTCTTCCGCGACAATGATCACGTGGTTAAACAAGGCGATGTCGTCTTCGTCTTGAATATAGACCGCCTGAAGCGGCGTTTCAATCTCCACGTTTTTCGGGACATAGACAAACACGCCGCCGTTGAGCAGCGCCGCGTGGAGCGCAACGAGGCGGTGCTCATCCGGCTTGACCGCTGTCATAAAATAGTTTTTCAGCAAGTCGCCATGCTCGCGCGCTGCCGTGAAGATGTCGGTAAAGATGACGCCTTTTTCTTTTAATTCATCGGACAGCGACACATACGCCGGCGTATGGTTGCGCTGCACGTACAAGTTTTTCGTTCCTTCGCCCGCTTCAATGAGCGCCTTGACCGCTTCCGGCAAATCGTCTAAGGCAGCATACGGCGCGCTGTCGACCGTGTGGCGGGCAAACTCGGTGAAATTCCATTTGTCAATTTTCGTCTTCTCCGGTTTCGGAAGCGGCAGCCGCTCCGTCAGCTCGAGCGCCTCAAGACGCCGCGCCGTCAGCCAATCCGGCTCGCCGCGCCCGCTTGAGAACGTGCGGATGTATGTTTCATCGAATGGGATTTTCGTTTCTGTCGCCATAATCCTCCTCCTAACGCTTACGCTTCTTGTCCGACCGTTTCGTCTTCGATGCCAAGCTCTTTTTTGATCCAGTCGTACCCTTCCGCCTCAAGCCGCTGCGCCAGTTCCGGACCGCCGGACTTGACGATGCGCCCTTGCATCATGACGTGCACGTAATCCGGCGTGATGTAGTTCAACAGCCGTTGGTAGTGGGTGATGATCAAACAGCCGAACTCGCTGCTGCGCATTTCGTTAACGCCTTTGGCGACAATTTTCAGCGCGTCAATGTCCAATCCGGAGTCGATCTCGTCCAAAATGGCGATTTTCGGCTCAAGCATCATCAGCTGCAAAATTTCGTTCCGCTTTTTCTCCCCGCCCGAGAACCCTTCATTCAAATAGCGGTGCGCCATATCCGGATTCATTTCAAGAAACGCCATTTTTTCATCAAGCTTGCGGATGAATTTCATGAGCGAAATTTCGTTGCCCTCGCCAAGCCGGGCATTGATCGCAGCGCGCAAAAAGTCAGCGTTCGTCACCCCGCTGATTTCGCTCGGGTATTGCATCGCCAAAAACAGGCCGGCGCGCGCCCGCTCGTCGACTTCCATCTCGAGGACATCTTGGCCGTCAAGCGTCACCGATCCTTCTGTCACTTCATATTTCGGATGGCCCATAATGGCCGATGCCAGCGTCGATTTCCCCGTTCCGTTCGGACCCATGATGGCGTGGATTTCCCCGCCTTTGACTTCCAAGTCAACTCCTTTTAAAATTTCTTTTCCCTCCACGGCGACGTGGAGATTGCGAATCGTCAAGACTGCCATGCAACATACCTCCAATTCCCGATTGAGAGTCATCCTAGCTCGCTGGTCTTCTAGCGATCGCTCATTCTCATTTTATTCTCATTACAATTTTATAACAAATGAAAACTGTCTGCAACTTTCCCGCTCTGTTTTCACTATGACCGTGTGAAAAAACAGCGCCTTTTATTATTTTACACGAAAACCGCAAGCTTGTACGAGTTTTTGCAAAAAAAAAAGACCCCGTTTTTTCCGGAGTCTAGTGAGTCGTCCGCAGCTCGCGGAGGCATTCTTGCACGAGCGTCACCGCCTGGCTCATCGCCGCCCCGCCGCCAAACGCGGCCGCCACCGCGCACGCTTCCAAAATTTCTTGTTCGGACGCTCCTTCATCGAGGCAGCCTTTCGCATGGTAAATCGTGCAATATTCATCCTGCGTCGTCAAGCTGATGCCAAGGGCGATCAATTGTTTTTCTTTTTTCGACAGCGCTCCCTCAGCAAAACAAGCTTCCGTAAATGCGTTAAACCGTTCCGCCACGTTTGGAAGTTTTTGGGTAAACACTCCAAGCCCTTCCTTGTAGTGGCGAAGCGCCGTTTCGACCGATGCATGTGTTCCGTTGTTCATCTCCGTTTTCCTCCTTTGTTCGTTTCTGCTGTTAGTATGCATGGAGGAAAACGAAATTAAACAACGAATAGTATTCAAAGCATGTGGAAACATCACCGTTTCGCTAACATAGATGGAACGTCATGATGAAAACCGCCTGTTCTGTTCAACTTCCATCATAATGGGAAAGGGGGAAATGCCATTGATTCGTTGGGTTGTCTTTGCCTTAACAGCCGCTGCCGCTTCGTTTTTGGCGTGGATCATCATCGGCAACACCCTCGGTGAACGAGGAGACGGCGCCTTCAGCTTAACGGCGGTGATCGCCCTGCAAAACTGCGTCATCATCGTGATGCTCGCCGCCGTACTGGCGCGCTTGAACGGCCGATGAGGCAGTGGAAAAAGCGGGTCGGCGGCGGCGTCCTCGCATTGAGAGCCGTTTTGAACTTTGCCGCTTTCTTCGTGTAAGGGGAGCGGCTTTTTGGGGACAAAAAAGAAACGGAAGCGAAACGCTCCCGTTATTGATTGTTTTCCGCCGCTGGAATGACGGCGCCGTGGTATTTTTCTTTAATGAAATCTTGGATTTCTTTCGATTGCAACACTTCGACAAGCGTTTTAATTTCTTTCCGGTTTTCATCGCCTTTGCGCACCGCAATAATGTTTACATACGGATTGTTTTTCGGCGACTCAACGGCGATCGGGTCTTTCGCCGGATCCAAACCGGCATCAAGCGCATAGTTGGCGTTGATCAGAACCGCATCACCTTCGCCGTTTTTGTAAATTTGCGGCAGAAGCCCGGCGTCGACATCGGCCTTAAATTTTAAATGCTTCGGATTTTCGATGATGTCATTGACCGTCGCTTTCGTTTTATCGACGCCCGGTTTCAATTTAATGAGCCCTTTTTCTTGCAGCATCGATAAAATGCGGCCATGGTCGGCGACCGAGTTGCTCATGATGATCGTCGCGCCGTCCGGCAGTTCTTCAATGCTTTTATATTTTTTCGAGTATAAGCCGATCGGCTCGATATGAATGCCGCCGGCGTTGACGAAATCATAGCCATATTCTTTCTTTTGCGATTCTAAATACGGAATGTGCTGGAAGTAGTTGGCATCAATTTCTTTATCCGCCAACGCTTTGTTCGGCAAGATGTAATCTTGGAATGTGATGATTTCCAAGTCAATGCCTTTTTTCTTCAAAATCGGTTTCGCTTTTTCCAAAATTTCCGCATGCGGCACGTTCGAAGCGCCGACTTTCAGTTTCACCAATTTGCCGTCTTCGCCGCCTTCCGCGTTGTCGTTATTGTTGCCGCCGCATGCCGCCAAAGCGAGCACAAGAATGGCAGCGAGCAAAACACCCAACCATTTCTTCATCGATCGTTCCTCCTTTATCGTTTATCTATTTTCGAAGTGACAAAGTCACCGATCAACTGAATGACAAACACAATGACTAGAACCAACACGGTCGCAATAAACGTCACATCGTTATGGTTGCGCTGGAACCCTTCCAAATACGCCAAGTTCCCAAGCCCGCCGGCGCCGACGACCCCAGCCATCGCTGTATAGCTGACGAGCGACACCGCAGTGACGGTAATGCCGGAGACAAGCGCCGGCAATGACTCCGGCAGCAACACTTTCCAAATAATCGTCCACGTTGAGGCGCCCATCGCTTGGGCTGCTTCGATGACGCCTTTATCAATTTCGCGAAGAGCGATTTCGACCATGCGGGCATAAAACGGCGCAGCCCCAATGACGAGCGCCGGCAGCGCCGCATTGGCGCCAAGCATCGTCCCGACGAGCCATTTCGTAAACGGAATGAGCAAAATAATTAAAATAATGAACGGAATGGAGCGGAAAATATTGACGAATGCGGCGATGACCGCATTGGCCGCCCGATTCTCCCATAGGTTGCCCTTTGATGTCAAAAATAAAAGCAATCCGAGAATGATCCCGAGGACGAAAGTGGCCGCCACCGCCACTCCCGTCATATACAGCGTCTCGACCGTCGCCGCCCACATCGTCTCCCATTGCACGTTCGGCAGGAGGTTAGCGAGCATCGTGAATCACCTCCACCGCCACTTGCTGGCGTTGAATATAGTCAAGCGCCCGGCCGATTTCATCCTTCGCCCCGTCGAAGTGCACGAACAGCACCCCATAGGCGCCTTGATGGGTTTGCGAAATTTTTCCTTGCAAAATGTTGACATCGACGGCAAACTGGCGCACCACTTCGGTGATGAGCGGCTTTCCGGCGGCCGCGCCGACGAACGTCAGCTGCGCGATCAGCCCGCTCGGGTATTGGCCAAACAAATGGGAAATCGCTTCTTCTGTCTCCTCCGGCTCGATCAGCTGCTTGACAAACCGTTTCGTAATCGGCTGCTTCGGATGGCGGAAGACGTGCAGCACTTCTCCTTGCTCAACGATTTTGCCGCTTTCCATCACCGCAACGCGGTCGCAAATTTTGCGGATGACGTGCATTTCATGGGTGATGATCACAATCGTGAGCCCGAGCCGCTTGTTGATGTCGACAAGCAAGTCTAAAATCGCATCGGTCGTCTGCGGGTCCAACGCCGATGTCGCCTCATCGCACAGCAAGACTTTCGGGTTGTTGGCGAGCGCCCGGGCGATGCCGACCCGCTGTTTTTGTCCGCCGCTTAGCTGCGACGGGTATGCATCCTCGCGCCCGGAAAGGCCGACAAGCTCGATCAATTCATCAACCCGCTTGTTCCGCTCCTCCTTCGGGACGCCGGCAATTTCAAGCGGAAAGGCAATGTTTTCCCGGACCGTGCGCGACCAAAGCAAGTTGAAATGCTGGAAAATCATCCCGATTTCTTGGCGCGCCTTGCGCAGCTCCCGACCTTTGATGCGCGCCATATCGCGCCCGGAGACGATCACTCGGCCGCTCGTCGGCTTCTCGAGCCCGTTGAGCAATCGGATGAGCGTGCTTTTCCCCGCGCCGCTGTAGCCGATGATGCCGAAAATTTCCCCTTCGCGAATCTCAAGCGACACGTGGTCGACGGCCGTGACCGAGCCGTTGGCGGCTTGATATATTTTCGTCACTTGTTCGAGTGTAATCATCGTTTCACCTTCCTTCCCCCAAGGCGGCAGAGCGCAAAAAGAAAACCTTTCTGCCCGCAGAGAACAGAAAGGTATTGTGCACCATTCCGTCTCTTATCTCTCAAAGCAGGCCGCTTTGTGTGAATTGGCACCATTTCAGCAGATGCGCTGACGGTTGCCGGGCTTCATTGGGCACATCCCTCCACCTCTCTTGATAAGAGCGCAACAATCGCCTATTCAATTGATTACGAGTGTGATTGTATCATTGCTTGTCGAATCGTGTCAACATATTTTTTATCCGACGTGCCGATACGGCTTGGCCAAATGGAGGAGCGACTCAAGCAGCAACATATGGCGGAAGCTTCCTGACACGTACACTTCACGCAGCCGGACGAGCTGCTGCAACTTCAGTTCGCCGTTTAGCAAGGACGCGAGCGCTTCTTTAGAGCCGCGCACCGTCAATGTTTTCCGTTCATCGTTTTCCATCCCTCTAGCGGCTGATTCCTTGCCGATCAACAGCAAGGCGGTTTCGTCATCGCTTTCAAACCGAACACACAGTTGCTCATCCGGCACAATCGGCAACAAATGGCGCAATACTTGCATCCGTTCCACGAACTGCCCGACCAATTCACGCACTTCCATTGAACATCCTCCCCCTATCTCTCCTTGTCTCCTTAATATTTCCATGCAAAGGGGGAAGAATCCTTTACAAAAATCTCGACAACCGTGATGGCGAAAAGGCACTAGTTTTGTCATTTCCCAAGAAATATGTCAAACGGCGTCAAAAAAAGCAAATCGTCAGTGCGGCAAACGGGCTTGAATCACTTCGTACAAATACGGAACGGAATGAAAGGCATACCACTTGCCTGCGATCGTTCCGTCCCTAAAAAGAAGCAGGCAAGGAACGCTTTCAATTTTCCACTCAGCCGCCTGCTCAGGGATATAGTTGATGTCCGTTTCGTAAAACGGCAGCGCCGGAAACAACTGTTCCACCACAACAAGCATTCGCTTCGCCAGCTGGCATGTACCGCACAGCGGTGTATACAAATAAAGGGCTAGGAGCGGCTCGTCTCTCACAACCCGTCTGATCTCTTTTCGGTCAATCGGTTTCACTCGCCTCTTCCTCTCATGAGCGATTCGATGCGGACGTCGAAATGAGCGCGCAACAGTACTTGCGCCAAATGCCAATGCGGGGCGGTCGCCACTTCGCGATACGCCCGGTCAATGTAAATATGCTCTGCCTCTGGAAACATACGGCGAAACTGCCGGCGCAATTTTTCCCCCGCCTCATCGGCATCGGCCAACACGTATACATCGTATCCTTCCAGCTCATCAGCCAGCTCCTCAAGGCGCGCATCACTGATCGTGCCGTTTGTGCAGACGATGACGACCGGTTCGTTCAGCACCGCCGCCACCTTTTGCTTGTCTGATCTCCCTTCGACGATGATCACTTTTTCCGTCCGTCGCATGTCCGACCCACCTAACTTCAAAGAGGATACTATTATTGTATGTCCTGCGCCGGCCAAATGTTGAAAAAGAAAAGCAACGGCCATCCACCGTTGCCTTCTTCACATCATCCCGCTTTCCCGTCACAATCGACATCTATTGCATCTTTTGATCCGGTTCAACGGTAGCGGTCGCGTCTTTCAACATTTTCATATCGGGTTGTCAACTCGACAGACGCCCCCGAAGCAGAAGGGCTGATCCGTCGCCCAAGCAGCCGAGCAAGCCGCCGGTCAGCTTTCCGGTCTCCCAGCCTGTACTATGGATGAACATCGGTGGCAGCGTCAGCGCGAGCACCTCTGTTCCATCAAAATTTAGTATGTATATCGGGTTCCGGAATCAAAGCGAAAGCGGCACGAACTTATCCTTCGTTGATCATCGCCTCGTATTGCTCGGCCGTCAACAAATTGTCGATTTCGCTCAAATCTTTCGGTTTGACGACGATCATCCATGCTTTGTCATACGGCGATTCGTTCACATATTCTGGATTGTCGTTCAGCGCCTCATTCACTTCGACCACCGTGCCGCTGACCGGCGCGTACAGTTCCGAAACGGTTTTCACCGACTCGACGCTGCCGAACGGCTCGTTCGCCGTCAGCTCCGTTCCAACTTCCGGCAGTTCGACAAAGACGATGTCGCCCAACTCCGATTGGGCAAAATCGGTGATCCCGATCCGCACGTTGTCTCCTTCCACGCGCACCCATTCATGTTCTTTCGAGTAACGAAGTTCTTTCGGCGTGTTCATCGAATCCCTCCATTGCGACAAAATGTATTCCTTTTCATCATAACCGATTTTCCGCAAAAACTCACCGAATCCGCCCTATTTCTCAAAAAATTTTTTATGTCGCCGCCGGCGGCCGCTGAGCGAAAAACGCCTCATACTCCTGTTCGCGAAATCCGACAACAACCCGCTCGCCATCCGTTAAAATCGGCCGTTTCACCAGCATTCCATCGGAGGCGAGCCAGTCAAGCATCTCCTCTTCCGAAGCGCGATCTAGCTGATCTTTCAGCCCGAGCTCGCGGTATTTCATCCCGCTCGTGTTAAAAAATTTCCTAAGCGGCAGCCCGCTTTGGCGGTGCAAACGGGCGAGCTCCTCTTTCGTGAGCGGCTCGTCGACTAAGTGCACCGTCCGCACGTCAACGCCGTGTTCATCGAGCCAACGCTTCGCCTTTCGGCACGTTCCGCATTTTGGATACCAATAAAACGTCAGCGCCATCGCCATTCCCCCTTTTTAACAGTGTTGGATGATCCATCATCCGCGGCCGAGTTGAGCGCTGTCACATCCGCTTCACCCAAACTGAACGCCCGCTTCTTATAACAAGAAGTACCAGGCCATGCCTGGTACTTCTCATTATCACACAATATACCGTTCCGCTTCAATGAGCGCGGCGGCCGCTTCGCGTTTTTTCGCGATCACGTTGATCGGCGTATGGCGCGTCAGCCGGCGGAGAGCTGCGAGCATCATCCGAAGCGTATCGCCTTGTTCGACGGCGACGAGTGTTTCTTTCGCATGGGCTTCAATTTCATTGAACGCTTCTTGGCAGAAAATTTGCGTATACAACACTTTTTGTTTGTTTTTCTCCTCACCGCTCGCTTGAATCGCTTTTTCCGTGCGCAACAAGGCTGACTCCATCGCGTAAATGTTCGAGACGATGTCGGCGATGTTGACAAGCACTTCTTGCTCTTCTTCAATGCGCTGGCCATACTTTTGCGCCGCTAAGCCAGCCACCATCAGGGCGATTTTTTTCGCGTTGCGCACAAGGTATTTCTCTTGATCAAGCACACCCGAACCCGGCTCTTCCGCCGTCATCATCATCAGCTCTTCTTGCAGCTGCTGCGCTTTTTGGAAGAGCGGCAACTCGCCTTTTACCGCCTTTTTCAAATACATGCCCGGCACGAGCAGGCGGTTGATCTCGTTCGTCCCTTCAAAAATGCGGTTGATGCGCGAATCGCGGTAGGCGCGCTCGATTTCGTACTCTTGCATAAAGCCGTACCCGCCGTGGATTTGCACGCCTTCGTCAACGATGTAATCGAGCACTTCCGTAGCGAAAAACTTGTTCAACGAGCATTCGATCGCATATTCGGCGATCGACTTCGCCACTTCCTTGCCATCTTTCGCTTTTTCCGCATCAAGCAGGCCCATCCGTTCATCGAACAAACCGACCGTGCGGTAAACCGAGCTTTCGGCGGCATACAGGCGCGATGCCATGGTCGCGAATTTTTCCTGCGTGAGTGTGAATTGGGAAATCGGCCGTTTGAATTGCTGGCGCTGATTGGCGTATTTGAGCGTGATCTCCAACGCCCGCTTCGCGCCGCCGACCGCCCCTAACCCAAGCTTGTAGCGGCCGATGTTCAAAATGTTGAAGGCAATGACATGGCCTTTACCGACTTCACCGAGCACATTTTCTTTCGGCACCGGCACATCTTGCAAAATGAGCGTTCTTGTCGACGAGCTTTTAATCCCCATTTTCTTTTCTTCCGGACCAGTCGAAACGCCCGGGAAGTCGCGTTCCACGATGAACGCGGTGAAATGCTCGCCATCAACTTTCGCATAAACGACAAACACATCGGCAAAGCCGGAGTTCGTGATCCATTGTTTTTCCCCGTTTAGAATGTAATGCGTGCCTTCCGCGTTTAATCTCGCCGTCGTTTTCGCGCCAAGAGCGTCAGAACCCGATCCCGGCTCCGTCAAGGCGTAGGCGGCGATTTTTTCGCCGGTCGCTAAATACGGCAAATATTTTTGTTTTTGTTCTTCCGTGCCAAACAACACGATCGGCAGCGATCCAATGCCGACGTGCGCCCCGTGCGAAATCGCAAAACCGCCGGCGGGCGCCATTTTTTCCGCAATGATGGCCGAGCTGACTTTGTCTAGGCCCAAACCGCCGTATTCTTCCGGAATGTCAGCGCTTAACAAGCCGAGCTCGCCCGCTTTGCGGAGCAATTTCACTGAACGGTCAAACTCGTGGTTTTCCAAATGCTCGAGCTGCGGCAACACTTCGTTGTTGACATACTCTTCCGTCGTTTTGGCGATCATATGATGTTCGTCGGTGAAATCTTCCGGCGTAAAGACGCGCTCCGCCGGAATGTCTTCAATCAAAAAGCTGCCGCCTTTGATCGCTTCTTCCATCGTTTTGGCCATCGTTGATTTCCTCCCCCGAAATAGATCGTGATTGTCCGGGCGGCAACGCCGCCCAGCAGTGCTTTCCTCATCCGAAAAATCGCGAAACTACAGCAGCTCAAACACGCCAGCCGCTCCCATGCCGCCGCCGATGCACATCGTGACGATGCCGAACTGCACGTTGCGGCGCCGCATTTCGTAAAGCAAAGACAATGTCAGCTTCGCGCCCGTGCAGCCGAGCGGATGGCCCAGCGCAATCGCCCCGCCGTTGACGTTGACGATGTCCTCATCCAGCCCAAGCTCGCGGATGACTTGGATGGCTTGCGAGGCGAACGCTTCGTTCAGCTCGATCAAGCCGATGTCGGACAGCTCAAGGCCGGCCAGCTTCAATGCTTTCGGCACCGCGGCAACCGGGCCGATCCCCATCACTTCCGGCGGCACGCCGGCGACCGCAAACGACCGGAACTTGCCGAGCGGCTTCAAGCCGAGCGACTCCGCTTTTTCGCGGTCCATCACCATGACCGCCGCCGCCCCGTCGCTCATTTGCGACGCGTTGCCGGCGGTGACGGTGCCGTTTACCGCAAACGCCGGGCGCAGTTTCGCGAGCGTTTCCATATTCGTGTCCGGGCGCACGCCTTCATCTTGTGCAAAGACGACTTTCTCTTCAACGAGTTTGTTGCCTTCCACTTTGCGCACCACGACTTCCACCGGCACGATTTCTTCATTGAATTTTCCTTCAGCAATCGCCTTGGCGGCGCGCTGATGGCTGCGCACAGCGAACGCGTCTTGGTCCTCGCGGCTGACGCCGTATTTTTTCGCCACTTGCTCGGCGGTGTGCCCCATCGACATGTAGTATTCCGGCGCCTCCTCAGCCAAGCGAGCGTTCGGGCGGACGACATGCCCCATCATTGGCACCATGCTCATCGATTCAACACCGCCGGCGATGACCGTATCGGAATGGCCGAGCATCACCCGTTCCGCCGCATAGGCAATCGCCTGCAAGCCGGACGAGCAATACCGGTTGATCGTGATCGCCGGCACGGTATACGGCAGCCCGGCGAGCGCGCCGATGTTGCGGGCGATGTTCAATCCTTGCTCCGCCTCGGGCATCGCGCAGCCAATAATGAGGTCATCGATATTTCCCTCATAATTTCCTGCACGTTTTAACGTTTCTTTGACGACGAGCGCCCCTAAATCATCCGGCCGCACATGGGCGAGCGTCCCTTTTTTCGCTTTGCCGACCGGTGTGCGCGCTCCCGCGACAATGACCGCTTCTCTCACGCCAATCCCCCCTTGATCTCCTCCGCTTTAGTTGCGGAGCGGTTTTCCTTTGACAAGCATATGCTGCATGCGCGCTTGCGTCTTCGGCTCGCCGATCAAGCTTAAAAACGCCTCGCGCTCAAGATCAAGCAAATATTGCTCGTCGACTGCCGTCCCGTACGGCACCTTGCCGCCGGCTAGAACATACGCCAATTTTTTCGCGATTTTCAAATCGTGCTCGCTGATGTAACCGGAATGGAACATCGATTGGGCGCCAAGCAGCATGGCGGCATAGCCGCTTTCGCCGGCAACCGGCACTTTTTTCCTTACAGGCGGCCGGTACCCTTCCTCATACATAGAGAGCACCGCCTGTTTCGCTTCATACAGCAGATGGTCGCCGTTCATCGTGATGCCGTCGCGGTGATTCAAGAAACCGAGTTCGCGCGCTTCCGCCGCTGAAGTGGACACTTTCGCCATGGCGATCGTCTCAAACACTTTGGCGGCGATTTTGACGTAGTCGACGTCCACACCGTTTGGCAGGCTGTTTAACTGTTTGATGTACAGCTCCTTGTTGCCGCCGCCTCCCGGAATGAGGCCGACGCCGACTTCAACAAGCCCGATGTACGTCTCGGCCGCCGCTTGGATGCGGGAAGCCGCCAAGCTCACTTCCGCCCCGCCGCCTAACGTCATGGCAAACGGCGCGACGACAACCGGCTTCGGGTTGTATTTCATTTTAAGAAGCGCTTGCTGGAACTGGCGAACGGCAAGTTCCAATTCAAAAAAGTTTTCGTCTTGCGCCTCCATGAGCATCATCGCTAAGTTTGCGCCGACGCAGAAGTTTTTCCCTTGGTTGCCGATGACAAGCCCTTTGTAATTGCGGTTGACTTCCTCAAGCGCCTCGTTGATCATTTGGACAATGTCCGCGCCAATCGCGTTGTTCGGCGAATGGAACTCAAGAAGCGCCACGTCGTCGCCGAGGTCAATGAGGCTTGCCCCTGCGTTTTTCTTAATGACCCCGCGCGCCTCTTTCAGCCGGCGGATGTGGATGACTTTTTCGTTTTCTTCTACTGTTTTATACCCGCCCGGCGCATAATAGAACAGCCGGCCGTTTTCCGTTTTATAGAACGATGTGGCTCCGTCGGCGAGCATGTCCGTGATCCACGACGGGATGTCGCGCCCTTCCGCCTGCATTTTGCGCACCGACTTCTCGAGGCCGATCGCATCCCACAGTTCAAACGGACCTTGCTCCCAGCCGAACCCCCACTTCATCGCCTGATCGATCGCCACGATGTCGTCGGCGATCTCCCCGACAAGGCGGGCGGCATACAACAAAGTCGGCGCGATGATGTTCCAAAGGAGCGTTCCCGCGCGGTCGCCATCGGCATACACGAGCGTTTGCAGCTTGGCGGCCGTTCCTTTCGCTTGTTTCGCCATTTCCACTGCCGGAGTAGCGAGTTTTTTGCGGGGCTCGTATTGCATCGTGACATAATTCAGCTCCAAGATGTCTTTTCCTTGTTTGACGAAAAAGCCTTGTCCAGATTTGCTGCCGAGCCAGCCGTTTGCGAGCATCGTCTTCATAAACTCCGGCACACGGAACGCTTCTTTTTCTTCCCCATCGACGTTTTCATACACGTTGTTGGCGACGTGGATGAATGTATCGAGCCCGACGACATCAAGCGTGCGGAACGTTGCGCTTTTCGGCCGGCCGATGAGCGGCCCCGTCACCGAATCGACCTCGCCGACGCTGTAGCCGCCTTGCATCATCTCGCGGACGGTGACGAGCAGCCCGTATGTGCCGATCCGGTTGGCGATGAAATTCGGCGTATCTTTCGCCATGACGACGCCTTTGCCCAGCACGTCTTCGCCGAATGTCTTCATGTAAGCGACGACTTCCGGATCCGTATGCTCGGTCGGGATGATCTCAAGCAGCTTCAAATAACGCGGCGGGTTGAAGAAATGCGTTCCTAAAAAGTGCTTTTTGAAATCATCGGAACGCCCTTCTGCCATCGCGGCGATCGAGATGCCGGATGTGTTCGAGCTGACGATCGTCCCCGGCGCCCGCACCTCGTCGACGCGAGCGAAAACCTCTTTTTTCACCTCCAGCTTTTCAACAACCGCTTCAATGATCCAATCGACTTCCGCGAGCCGGTGGAAGTCGTCCTCAAAGTTGCCCGTTTCAATCAAAGCGATGTTGTCTTTGGACATGAGCGGCGCCGGCTTTTGCTTGAGCAGCCTTTCAAGCGCCTGATTGGCGAGGCGGTTGCGCACTTGTTTATGCTCGAGCGTCCAACCTTTTGCTTCTTCCTCTTTCGTCAATTCCCGCGGCACAATATCCAACAGCAGCGTCGGAATGCCGACGTTCGCCAAATGGGCGGCAATGCCTGATCCCATGACGCCGGACCCGAGCACCGCGGCGCGCCGAATGCGTTTTGCCATTCTTGTTCCCCCTCACACCATTGAATGAATGGTCATTCATTTTTTGGTGAAAAAAATATCGTTGAAACCGCTCTCTATAACTAAATATATAGTATGTTGGTAATTTTCGCAACATATTTGCCGCACATTTTTCCCGACATCGCACTCCGAAATGTTGCTCATACTAACGATCAGGAGGTGAGCCACCGATGGCCCGGTTGAAAAAAAATCCATCTGAACGCGGCGTCAGCGCCGCAAGCGTCAAAGGAAATGCCGGCCCGACGGTCGAAGCCGACGGCGGCGGCAAACGGACAAGCCAAAACCAGCAGTACAAAAAGCACAACATGCAAGGGGACTGACGCCCATGGCGTCAGCTCCCTGCATGTCATGTCTGCAAATTAAGAAAAAACAAAGAGAAGGCGCACGATCTGAACGGCGTTGACCTGAAATTCAAAAAGGCTTGATCGTCCGTTGCCGTTGGATGCCTGTCTTGCGCCCCTACTTGCGGAAGATGCCTTTTAGAACAAACGCCACGTTGGCCGGCCGCTCGGCGAGCCGGCGCATAAAGTAGCCGTACCAGTCCGTGCCGTACGGAACGTACACGCGCATCGTATATCCTTCGCGCGCCAGCTGCACTTGGCGCTCCGGTCGGATGCCGTACAGCATTTGGAATTCAAACTGGCTGTTGGGGATATTGTATTCTTTGACGAGCTGCTTCGTATATTCGATGATGGCGTCGTCATGCGTCGCCACCGCCGTATAGTTGCCGTTTAGCAAATGCATTTTAATGATCTTCTTAAAGTTCTCATCGACATCTTTTTTATCCGGAAACGCCACTTCGGGCGGCTCTTTGTACGCTCCTTTGACGAGCCGCAAGTTCGGGCGGTACGGCTTTAAGTCTTCAATGTCTTGTTCCGTCCGGTACAAATACGCCTGCAGCACCGTGCCGACGTTGTCGTATTCTTTTTTCAACGTTTTAAAAATGTCCAGCGTCTTTTGGCAGCGCGAATAATCTTCCATATCGATCGTCACAAACACGCCGCGCTGTTTTGCCGCATCCAAAATGCGGCGCATGTTGCGCATGACAAGGTCATCGGAAATGTCAAGCCCCATCGATGTCATTTTCAGCGACAGCTGCGAGTTCAACTTCTCCCGGCTGATCGCCTCAATCGCCTCCAAGCAATGGCGCGCCATCTCATTCGCTTCCTGCTCATTGTCGACAAACTCACCCAAATAGTCGACCGTGACCGCCAATCCTTTTTCGTTCAGCTGGCGGATGACGCGCACCGCTTCCTCGATCGTTTCGCCGGCGACAAACCGTGAAGCGCCGAAGCGGAGGCCGTATCGTTTCGCCCATTTCGTCAATGTTTTATTTTTCGATAAGAACAGGAAAAAATCGCGCATCAACTGCTCCACTGTTGCAAGCCTCCTTGTTGTGGAAACGCATTCACCATCCCTTATTGTACCATGTTTCCGCTTCATTGAATATGTTTTTTCTCCGCTCTTTATGTTCTATACGTGTATAATTTTCCCTTCACTGCACAATCTACAAGCGAACAACCGTCGAAAGGAGCGAACAGCGATGCAACAGCAACCACAAATGAACCCGCAGGCGGCGATGCCCGAGCCGCCGCAAATGGTGTCCACAAAAGACGCCATGTATTTTTCCGACATGATGTCATGGAACCTGTTGGCGGCGAAAAAAGCGCACTTTTTCGCCTCGCAATGCCGAGACCCTGAAGTGGTGCAGGCGATCGAGCGCGCTGGACAGATGCATCAGCGCCATTACGAAATGATTTTGCGCCATTTGCAAAACCCGCCGCAGCCGCCGGTGATGTGAAAGGAGGAGCGCCGCATGAACACGAAACAAGTGCAAAATCCGGAGATGCAAGTGCCGAAAACGCCGCAAATGAACGAGCGCGATTTTCTCAATGACATGTTGGCGACGGAAAAATACATGACGTTGTCGTACAGCGTCTTTTTGCATGAAGCGAGCAACCAACCGTTATATCAAGATATGATGAATATTTTCACTGAAACGCAAAACTGTCAGCGCGACTTGTACAATTTGATGTTCAAAAAAGGATGGTACAAGCTTGAAGCCGCTGACCCGCAAAAGCTTCAGCAAACGCACCAGCAGTTCCAAGGATATACGAACCAGCTCCCTTATCAACGGAATGCAATGCAATAAGACAAAGCGAGGGGATGTCCGAACGGCAGACGGACATCCTCTTAGCGCTGCCTGTTTTCGTTTGGCGATTGACTGACATCCGTTGCATCATGCCCATCGCTGGGGCGGAGCAACACAGCCCTCTGACGGCGCCAACGTCGCCAACGTCGCCATCTAGCCTCAGCGAATAAGCATCCCTTTCGCAAACGGGATGCTTATTTTCCGCTGTCAATTTTAATACCACCAACCTGGATACGGCGGGTACGGCGGGTACGGATAAAATGGGCGCGGAGCCAACGCGCCGCCGAGCAGTCCGCCCAAGAAGCCGCCGACAAATGGGGCGCCAAACAACAATCCTGGAAACGGCATCGTTTCTTCTCCTTTCGTTTTTAAATGGAATGCTTTACTCTATTCATATGCGCGAATAAAAAAAGAGGGTGGGCCGTCCGCCCAACCCTTGCCGGTTTCTCACCACCAAATGGGGCCATACCACCACGGATAGAAAAACGGCGGAACCAATGCGCTCCCGAGCAAGCCGCCTAAAAAGCCGCCGAAAAACGGAGCGCCAAAAAACGGAGCGCCGAAGAAAAATGGGCGCGGCCGCCAAACCCACCAGCCCCATGGCCGCCAAATGCGCTCATCCGCCACTTGGAGATGGCTCATCTTGCTCCCCCCTTCCGCTTGCTTTAGTCCCACTGTATGCAGGAAAAACGCCCGCTGCTTAGGTCAGTACCTAGAAGGCTGGTGAAAAACGGCGATTTCTCCCAAATCATCGATCCGTGAATGCAAAGGAAGGCTTCTTCCTACAAGGTCTTTCCATTCAAGAAAATCTTTTGCCCCGCTTTCCAGTCTGCGCCAAAAACAAAAACAGGCGGCTGTCCGCCGCCCCTGCTTATAGAAGCTCCGCGCGCGCCTGTTCGTACAAACAGGCGATCGAATCGAACAAAATGCGCACCGCCTCGGCCATTTCGTCTTCGCTCATGGAAAGAACCGGAATGAACGTCAATACCGGGCCGAGCGGACGGATGACAAGCCCCCTCCGGCGCGCTTCGAGGATGATCCGGTGCTCCACCATGGCCGCGCGCGGAAACACTTCTTTCGTTCTTCGGTCTTTCACGATTTCAATGCCGCACATCAATCCTTTTTGCCGGATGTCGCCGACAATTGGAATTTCATACAACCGCTCAAGCCATTCGGCCAGCCGGCGCGCCTTGCGTTGAACACTGTCAATAAGGCCGCGTTTTTCGATGAGTTCAATGTTTTTCAGCGCGACGGAGCAGGTCAGCTGATTCCCTGTATACGTATGACCGTGGTAAAACGTTTTGTCTTCGTCCACATCGCCGAGAAATGCCGCATAGATCTCTTCCGTGACCAGTGTGGCCGCGAGCGGCAAATATCCTCCGGTGATCGCTTTTCCAAGGCAGACAAGATCAGGCTTCACCTCTTCCTGCTCACAAGCGAACATCGTGCCGGTGCGGCCAAAGCCGACGGCGACCTCGTCGCAAATGAAGAGCACCCCATACCGGCGGCAAAGCCTTTCCACTCCTTTTAAAAACCCGCGCGGATGGACGATGATCCCCGCCGCTCCTTGCACAAGCGGCTCGATGACAACCGCGGCGATTTGGTCATGCTGCTCCTCGAGCACCCGCTCAAGCTCGCGCAAACAATAGCGAACGATCTCCTGCTCGCTTCCGTATTCCTCCATGCGATACACGTACGGCGACGGCACTTCGATCCGCTCAAACAAAAGCGGCGCAAAAATGCGATGAAACGTCTCCATCCCCCCGACGCTCACCGCCCCGACCGTATCGCCGTGGTACGCTTCCTTCAGCGAAACAAATTTGTTTTTCCCCGCATATTTGACCGGGTCGATGTTTTTCCAATACTGATAGGCGATTTTTAGCGCGATTTCCACCGCCGCCGCCCCGGTATCGGAATAAAACACTTTGGACATTCCCGGCCAATAGCCAACGAGCGTTTTGGCGAGCAAAATCGACGGCACATTCGCCGAACCAAGCAGCGTCGAATGAGCGATTTTGGCAAGCTGTTCAGAAAGCGCCGCATTCAACTCCGGATCGTTATGCCCGTGGACATTGACCCATAGCGACGCATAACCGTCTAGGTACCGGTTGCCGTCAACATCGTACAAATAACTTCCTTGCCCGCGTTCAATGATCAAGGGGCGTTCTTTGGCATACTGCTTCATTTGCGTGAATGGATGCCATACGTACTGCTTGTCCCACTGTTCCAATTGCTCGTAGCTATACGCCAACGCCAAGCACCTCCAACAGTTGTTTCGCCTTTCCTTGTTCGATCCACTGCTCAGCTAGGGCTTCAAGTTCCCGCCTGGCCACCGCGGGAAGGAGTGGCACGACCGCCAGCACCGGCAGCCGAAGCAAGGCAGCGATCGTTTCCACGTTGTTTTGGTGGATGATCTCTTGCTCCTGAAACTGATTGAACATCAGGCCAAGCAGACGAATGCCTTGTGCATTCGCATAGGCCGCCGTCGTCACCGCGTGATGAATCGCACCAAGGCTTGAGAGCGACACGAGAATCGCCGGCACCTCATAGTCGCGGACAAAATCGCTCGTCATATAGAATCGTCCGTCGCGCTCGCACCACGGAACAGCCAACCCTCCCGCTCCTTCGACGAGCACCACATCATAGCGCTGCTTCAACCATTCCAACCGTTCGGCCACCCTCTCTGGTTCGATGGACGTGCCGGTCAACTTCGCCGCTAAATGCGGCGACACCGCCGGTTCCATATAGTACATGCCTTCTGATGCGGAAAGCTTCGCCACTCGTTCATACCAATATTGTTCGGCAAACGACACCCCGTCTTCGGCCAGTCCAGTCTGAACCGGTTTAAACACGCTTACGCTCATCCCAAGCTGCTCCAGCGCCAACGCCACGATGGAAGTCACAACCGTTTTGCCGATTTCCGTTCCTGTTCCCGTCATGAAAATTGCGTTTCCCATTCTTATCCCCCCATCCCTCGAGCCATCATGATCGGCCGGATGCGCGGCCATACGCGCGCCGCGATGACAGAACAAACGACGCAAAGCACGAGATCTCCCGGCACCGGAAGAAGAAAGCCGAACCATAGCGTTTGGCCGATGGAAAGCGGAGTCTCCGCGATCCATTTCATCGCTATGTACAGCCACGCGCAGCCAAACACATACACGACCAACAATGCCGCTACATTCGCCATCAATATGTCTCGCGCTCTTGTCCATTGAAAGCGGTGGACGAGCCAGCCACTGATGTACGCCCCAGCAATGAAACCGAGCAAATAGCCAAACGTCGGCTTCCAAATATAACCGAGCCCGCCTCCTTCCGCAAACACAGGCGCGCCCGCCAGCCCAATCAAGACATACAGAAGTTGGCTAAGCGCTCCGATTTTTGGTCCAAGCAGACATCCGGCCAAGTAAACCGCGGCGATTTGCAGCGTAAACGGCACATATGGCACCGGAATTTTGATCCACCCGCCAACAGACGTCAACGCCGCAAACAGTGCAGCCCAAATAAAGGAACGGATGCGCACGTTTCCCCTCCTCCCCAATATTTGTTTCCATTTTGCCTGATGATCCTGTTATTTGTCAACTTAATTTTTATAAAGGTTTACATATAACAAAAAAAATGTGGGGCTCCAAAAAACTGGAACCCCTTTTGACACAGCTGAAGAAAAGCCTATTAAGGATGCTGGCCTCTTCCCACGGCTAAAGTCGTAGGGTTCTTGCGTACGAAAGGGTTTCTCGTACACCTGCGTGCAGCACTCACCATTGTTCTGCAAGACTTTCATGGGCAAACACCTCGATGGCGCTTTGCGCCCTGTGCATCCGATTCAAGCTGCTGTATCGATGAGGGATATCATAAACCATCGGTTCATCCCATATCGAAAGACAGGCTGCGTCCTGCATGGGATTTCTCCGCTTGCGACTTTGTAAATGCTCCAGTAAGAGGACTGACGTGTGGGAATCCCTGCTTTTCCCAAAGCTCAACCTTCATCCTCCCACAAGTGGAACGGATCCATCCGTTCGCCGTCCGTTTTCGGCATCACCGACGATCCGCTCTGCCCCTCTTGTTTTTCCAACAAAAACGCCAATAAGCGCACCGCCTCCGCAATATGCCTTCCCTTGTTCAACATGATGCACTGCGCCTGCCTTCCAAGCGAGACGTCCGAGATTTCCGCGCGCGACGGAATTCCCTTTTTCGCCATTTGTTCAAGCACTTGCGTCGCCCAAATGACCGGGATGTGGGCCGCCCGGCATAGCGCCAAAATGTCGTTCTGTGCGGCCGCAAGATGTTCAAATCCGATCTCCAGGGCCAAATCGCCGCGCGCAATCATCACGCCAAACGCCGGAAACTTCAATCCCTCAAGCAAAATGCGAATGAAGTTATGAAGCGCCGTCCGCGTTTCCATTTTCGCAATCACCGGGAGAGAACCAGCCCCTTGTTCGGCAAGCAAATGATAAAGCTTTCGCAGGTCATGAGGGGCCTGAACAAACGACAGCCCGACGATGTCCGCCCATCTCGCGATGAACGGAATCCATTCAAGGTCGCGGTCGGTGAGCGGCGGAACCGTCAAATGGAGAAACGAATCGGGAAGATGGATGCCCGTTCCTTGCTTAATCGCTTTCCGCTTTCCGCCATCGGCAACGACTTTGGCCTCCACATGCCGCTCGTGCACTTTGACGACCCGCGCTGCAATTTGGCCGTCATTCAAATAAAGGCGGTCTCCCGCCCGCACGTTGCGCCACGCTTTCGCCAACGTCGTCGTCATTTTCACACCGCAGCCATTCTGCGCCTCCGCAAACGCAGCGTCATCGAAATAAATATACAGCGGTGTACCAACGGTGACAAACGCTTTCATTGGAATGAACAAAACAGAAGAAAGGGTGAAAGAAGCCGACCCGCGCCGCAGTTTCATCCCTTTTTGCACATAGGCCGTCCGCGAAAGAAGAACTTTAAAACAAGACGGCGCGATTTGTTCAGTGACCCGCAGTTTTCGTTTTTTTCCGCGCACATCGGTAAACAGCAGTTCATCCCCTTCTTCGACGGTCGCTCCGTCCTCAGCCGTCAACTGCCACAAGAATGAAACATCGCGGGGGAACGGAGACGGCGGCGAGGAAGAAGAGAAGGAAATGATGCCGGCTAACGGCTCCATTGGCTCTCCATATCGATTTTTCTTCACAGAGAGCTTGATCGGCCCCGCGTTGACCGCCAAGCGGGCGACCCGGATTTTGGGCCCCGGCAGATCCATGTAAATGCGGCATCGCCTCCCCTGCAACTGTTGCTCCAACTGCTTCTCGGCTTGACGAATGATGGCCACGAGCGCCTCCCACGTTTCCGGCGAACCGTAGGCGCAGTTGATGCGGGCAATGTCCATGCCATAAAGAAGCAGCCGCTCGATCAGCCCCGGCTCATCCACCCATGCCTCGTCCATCGTCACCATGATGCGCGTCGGCCGAACAGAACTTGGGCTTCCGAACACCGCCTCCGCCCGTTTATGAAGCAACTGTTTCGCTTCCTTTCTTGTCATCTTTCGAAGCGCCCAGCCGCCATCAACCGGCATGCGCAAATATGCCAAAACTTGTTCGATCGCGTCGATGAGATGAGCCTCTTGCCCCTCGAGCCGCCATCCGCTTTCTTCGAGCGCTTCAAGCAAATCCGACGGCATATGCTCCCTCATATATAAGTAAGCAAGCAGCTGATCCCGGCTCTCTTCATGGGATGGAAGAGGAAAATACTTCTGCTTTTGCCCCACCCACTCCGCCATCCCTCGGTAAAAAGCGGCCAAGCGGGCGCCCAAATCTTGTTTGTCGTGCATCGGCGGCACCAACCCTTATGAAAAATGCGGTTTTACTTTTATATATTCGCCGCCACCCCAAATGAGGACAGAAAAAAACCGGCGCCATTCGCCGGTTGAATACGACAGAAACAGGAAATCGTTTTTAGCTATATGATTATTTTTGAACGACAATTTTCATCCCGCATTGGCAAAGCAGTGAATGTTTCAGCCGCCGCAACGGCTGGCCGCACTGTTCACAAACGGCCGGTTTATTCACGCGTTTCCTCCCCTTTGTTGCGTGTTTGGTATCTATTATACGCCCATAATTATTTAAAATCTCACATTTCGCACCCTTCCGACGAAAATCGGGAGGATTTTTTCGTTCCGATGTCGAATGAATCCTTGACACACAAGGAAAGTGAAGGAGTTTTTCTCTCATGGATGTTCAAGTCGAAGCGGTCTATCGCAATTCTTATTTGAATATAATAAGTGCCCTATTCAAGAAACTGGGTCTGCCTCAATTGATTGACCATCTCGTGCCCGTCGATCCGCAGTGCCAAACGCGAGTCAGCGATGCCGTTCAGGCCATCCTCTACAATGTGTTTGACGGCCGGCAAGCCCTCGTTCACTTGGAACATTGGGCTCAGGAGGTCGATTGTGAGAAACTCATCCGTTCCGGGCTCCATCC
>NZ_MVKA01000046.1:0-22044 GCF_002042905.1 Geobacillus sp. LEMMY01 | reverse complement strand
ATCTAGGTGTCCGCAAATCGTAAAATTTCATCCTTCGCCTCKAAAAGCGCAAGCAAGAAGCGCTTCTCTTCCTGCGMAAGAAAGAAGTGCCGTTTGACAATAMCCAAGCCGAACGCGATTTACGGATGGTGAAAGTCAAACAAAAAATCTCTGGAACGTTTCGTCAGGAAGACGATGCCGAGGCTTTCTGTGTCATCCGCAGCGTCGTTTCCACCCTGCAAAAACACGGAAAGCCGGTGTGGGAATCGTTGCAAAGACTTCTAAGCGGAGAGCCTCTTCAAACGATTCTCCATTCCTCCTAGGGCATTTTCGATACTGGGAATGCCCTATTGGTGCTGGATTCTGAAAATCTCGCTAGTACTGGGCTGAATAGATACGCTCGCATTCGTCTCTTGCTTTTGGACACGATTCATGAGTCAAAGGAGATTACTCGGAAACATCACGCCCGATATTCGTCTATAAAAGACTCAATCCCCTTTGCTTTCAATTCCCTTACCCTCTTCTCTGCATTTTTCCGATCCGCGAAACTGCCGGCCACCACTCGGTAGAATACTTTCTCACCGGCAGACGCTTTCGGCGCAGGATTTGCCTCTGACGTTGGCTTCACTTTCGGTTTCCATCCATGCGCTTTGGCCAGCCCATGCGCATGTGCCAGTGCAATCTTCCGCAGGTTGTCGTCCGACTTCAGAAAATCGGCATCGTCCTTATTGTCGATAAAGCCGTTCTCGGTCAAAACAGCCGGCATGTTTGTTTCGCGAAGGACGGCGAGGTTGCCCTCTTTTTTGCCTCGGTCTTTGAATCTAGTTTCTGCGACAATTACGTCGTGTAATGCGTTGCGGATCGCGTTTGTTTTCGACTTGTTCGCGTATGAACCGCTATAAATAAACGACTCAAAACCATCGCCCCCACCTGCGTTAATGTGGATGCTGCAAAAATGGTCGGCTTTTAACCGGTTGGCAAAATCAGCGCGTTCGCTCAAGCTGACAAACACATCTTTGTCACGAGTGAGGTAGACCTTTACCCCCTCATATAGCTCATAAATGTAGTCGCGCGTATAGAGAGCAATTTTCAGCGTCAAATCCTCTTCACGAAGTCCGTTCGCCGTCGCACCGGGATCATGACCGCCGTGGCCGGGGTCGATGACTTGGACGAAGTCAGCCATATCCATTCCTCCTCGATAGTTTGGAATAAAAGGCAAACAAAAAACGCCTTTTACAGGCGTCGTTCTTTTTGGATTTCATCATAAATGGCATCAAATTGTTCGATATACTCATTATATTTTCTTGAATCGGATTCGTTTTTCATTTTCCCAAATAGTTTAATTAGCTCACTTAATTTCATCTTTATAAACATATTATCTTCGATATTGTAAAAATGTCTGGAGTACGCATAACTGGCATATGCCATATGAACCAAAAATCCCTCTCTGTCTCTAAACGGGTCGTATTTGTCAGAATGAAGATCCCGTTTAGTGCTTGCCAACCATTTATATACATCGTCAAATTCGCTTTTCTCAATAAAAAACGATGCTTCAGATTGTTTGTTTGGAGCTTCATCCACAAAATAAGTTGTGTTAAAGTGCTTATCCAACTCATGAATGGTTTGGTGAATCTCGTAAAAAATCTCATCGCCTTTGATTGCGTTATTTTGAATCGCTTGATCCACCAGCTTTTTCACTTTGTTTAGCTCGTCTTTCTTTTCTCCGTCATATTTGATATTGTCCAAATTCTTCCTGATGTCGTTTAAAATTCTCTTATAATCTTCGTTGCTTAAAGTTTTCCCGCCATTATCAACATTTGCTTTGTCTACAAGAACAGCAGAATTCAGATGAGCAAAATAGAGCTCAAAATTCGATTTGTATTCAGGGTGATTATGCGGATCGACGCCGACAGTCAGTTGTTCTTTTTGTTCCAATTTCGACTGCTGTGTATTTGAGGCAGGTTTGACACTTTGGGCATCCTTATCGCTCATTACAAAAAACCCGATCCCTAAAACAATGGCAGCTAACAATCCAAAAATCCACTTGCCCAACTCGAATCCTCCCCCTTTGCCTTATTAGTCGTTACCATTTTAACCAATTTTTTAATTCCTTTCAAATGAAGGAGCGCCCAATTCGGACGCCCCTTCCCCTTAACAATCAGCGATACACCATGAAAGAATATGTTGTTACCACCCCCGTGTATTCTTCATTTTCTCTAGCTTGATAGTACATACGGACTCTGTATCGTCCTTCTTTCTTTCCGGCCAAATAAAATTTTTTGACCGGCGTTTGATGCCTATAATATCCCGTTTGCAATTCGACAGCCTTCCAATAGCCATCATAGATTTCTAGCGCCATCACGTAATCCCAAGTCGGTGCAATGAAACCATCACCATTCGGGTCTGCGATCCCTCCGCCTTGGTAATAGGCGGTTACATCAATGGAAGTGGCATTTTCTGTATAATAGCTGGCATCTGTACAGACAACGTGCGGCATCATGATGTCACTGCAAGGCATATTACAATCACCCTTTTCTATTATTTTTCGTCACTTTTGTCATTGTTCTTGTAGACCCCAATCGCCGCCAACAGTCCAAAAACGCCGGAAACGATGATTTCCAGCGCTCCTTCGATTTGCGACGGATCATCAACCTTGACAATGTTGGCAATCACAAGCGCGACAATCGGAATGAAATACCCGATGATTTTCTTCCAATCCTTCATCACCACTCACCTCCTTTCTGGACAAGATAAATAAGCGCGAATAAAAAACCTAACAGCCAAGGAGTGATGGCTGTTAGGATCGCGCTAAACCACATTTTCTTGAATTCTTTTTTCTCGGCCTCTTTTTCTTGGATCAGGACAAGCGCTTCGCTTGCCTTTTGAAATGCTTCTTCCGCCTTTTTCAAGGCGCTTCGGCTTCTCTCATCAGCTTCACTGGCCACGGACGTTTTTTCTTCCAAACGAATGATTCGTTGTTCCAATCGATCCAATGAAGACGACACTCCATTTAGCGAGTCGTAAATTTCACGGAGAGTGATTGTCACTCCGTTCCCGTCATGCGGAGAAATGCCCATGACTTCACCCCCTTTCATGGGATATAAGTGAATATCCGCGGGTCTTCTTGCCCGATCGTCCACATCGCCACACCTTTACAACCGTATCGCATGGTGTATTCGGCGGCTTTGATGAAACTTTCAAGGTCGCCGTTCCACGCAATCGAATAGCCTTCCGAATCACCAACATAAAAATTTCGCAGCCATACGCCGGCATCCGCCATGCGAATACGGATGGTTTTCTCCCCTTGCCAAGACGGTACAGTCGCAATCGGGAGATTTTCATAGTCGTTGGAAATCTCAATGCCCAGCCCTTCGTCGGGATCAAAGCCTGAATACACAAGATACCCCAGCTCGTCATAGCTGTATGGGCGCGTTTCTTCGAGTGCGATATGTTCCACTCCATCCACAATCGCCGCCACCTTCTCCATCGGCTCATACCGATCGTTGGTGGCGATTTGCAGGCGGTAGCACTTCACGCGACAACCGCTCGCATATACGCCATGAGCGCCTCGGTTTGGCGGCGCCGGAAACGTTTGTGTGCTTGGATAGTCGATGACTTCCGTGTTCCCGACCATGCACTTGATATGATTGCCGTACACTCGAACCTTGAATGTGTAGCGTTGTCCGAGTGTCAATGTCAACGGAGCAGACGCTAACACTTGGCTGTTTCCGCCACTTTCATATTTGAGATAAAATCGTCCGGCTCGATGATCGGCAACAAAGGCGTACCCTCGCCCGATTTGTCCGGCTTGATCGGCGCAAAAGCGAATGCCGTACACAGCGTTTCTATCGTTCGCATCAGCGCGCAAATCCGCCTCGATGTGGGCGTTCATCTCGTATTGACGGTTGACAATCAACTGCATCGATTGCGTCCTTGTATCGGCGAATACATGCGCTTCCTCGCTACTTGTCGCCGCATACGGACGCCATGAGCCAAATGAGTATCCCCTGCTCACCGGAGTGCCGACACATCGTTGTAAATCGGGGTCGGGGTTAGAGCCCGGTGGAATGTAATTCGGATCGACATGCAGGTAGTATTTTGTTTTCGCCAAGTCCGTAATGCCGCTTCGGACGTGTGGTCCGAACAGGTCTTCCCAAATGATGGCCGGACGCGGTGGCCGCCGCAATAATTCGCCTGTGATCGTCATGTTCGCCGGAAAGGCGGCTTGCACTTTTGAAACGATCCCGTTTGTCACTTCTCCTCGTTTCCACGCTGGCTGCAAATTGACGCGATACTCGACTTCCCCTCCCGACATGCCATGCTCAAACGCTTCGCAGACGATAAACCCTAAAATTTGTGCATCGTCTTCGCATATGCCAACCTCAATCGTATTTGAGGTGCTAAACGAAAATACGCCGCAATCGTAAAAATGCCTGTCGGGATTGACGTAGAACGGATACCATTCCGGCTGATTCCCTTTTTCCCCGATGACAAAGCTCTGCCCGTTTACGCTGATCGGGATTCGCGGGTTTAAATATGGGAAATAGACAGCGGCGATCAGTCGATAGCTTCCTGCTTTGGACAGGGTGAATGAGTAGTGCAAGCGACCGTCCTGTCCTTCGTCTCCATCTGCTGGTTCGCAGGTGTTCAAATCTTTGTTATAGTTATAGACCGCCGAATGCGCCGAATAGCCGTAAAATGTGTAGCCGGACAGTGTATCACGCGGCGTCCAGGTCGTTCCTGTTCGCGTGTTCCCCGTCCGGCTTGTTATATCGTTCAATATTTTCTTGATGCCCGTAAACTTCGCGCGTTGATGCTTCGAGTAGCTTGTGATGTAGTCCTGTCCGTTGTAAGTGTCGCGGAAAATCACGGTCTGATCGTTAAACGTCTTTAACGTTGCGAACTGCACCGCAAATCGGTCGTACACATGCAAATAGGTCTTTTCGTAGGATGATTCTTCATCGTGAAAACCGGCATATGGAATGAACGATTGATTGTACCAAATAAACTCACCATTCTCGTTCGTGCGACCGGCGTTGTGCTTAAACAGCCCATTTTGCCACTGCAAGAGTTGCCAATATCGAACCGCATTCCCGGAACGTTTCTCATTTAGCGGCCATCGGCGTCCATAAGCGGCCGTGCCGACATACACCTTTTCCGGCGGCAATACGTTTCGTACATGATCCAACACCTGTTCCAGCCACCACAACGGCGTAGATGGGCCGGGCGCCGAATTGTTGTGTGAAAAGTCGTATGACATGATTTGAAACTCGTCGATGGCTTGATTTCCGTTCAAATCCCTTCCACTGGCGACGGTTCGATAGTCCGTCCATTGATACCAATACGGTTCAAAATCGCCCGTCATGGCATGAAGGTTGACGCGCAACTCCATCCCTAACGGAATGCAAACCTCATTTTTCACTCTCACAAGCAAATCGCGGTATTTCTCCGCCTCTTGATATGCTCTGCTTCTTGATGAGCTTTTTTCAAAGTCCATTTCAATCCCTTTGATGCGGTTCGGGAAACGATTCATGTAGAGTTCGGCGATTTTGCGCAATTGGCGAATGAACGTATCTTGTGCGTTATTTACGTTGTCAAGCATCGGTTCAACTCGGCTCTCGCCGAAACAAACCATTTGAAGCGACCATTTCACATTCGGGTAGTGATCCACCAAAAATCGCAACGAATCTCTCATCCAATAGCGAATGCCGCTCTCGTCATCGGTCAAGACAGGATACGATTCGCCGGCCTTGTAATGATAAATGGAGCCGTCGGCCAACACGCCGAAATCGTGAAGGCCAAAAGCGTAGATTTTGTCGTGATGTTCTATAAACGCATACCAAAAGTTCCTTTGATCGCCGCCCCATCGTTTCCATGCGTTGGGATCAATAATCTCCCACACGCCTGTCGAGACTTCTCTCGCATACTGCTCAAATTCAGTATTTGACGGCTCATTCAGCGACCAAGAAAGTAGTTTCATCATGGCTTGGACTTCCCTTCCTGCCATTGAATGAGTTCGACAATTCCCCAAAAACCAATGCCTGTATCTCGCATTTTTCCGTTGACAAGTTTGTAAAATTCGATGCGGATGCGATTTGAGCCATAGGGCAATCCCATGAACAGTTGCCGTTTAATCTTCAGCATTCCCCCGCCGACATTCAGCGTCCGGCTCGCTCGATTGGCCGGAACGCCGTTGATGGTTGCCTCGTTCTTTGATCCCCATAGCCGAATCTCGCTTCCGGCCGCGCCGCCTTCGAAGAAAAATTCTCGGCTGTATCGCTTGTTTAACGGATGTTCCGGCTCGTCGGGATATACTCTTTCGTACTCATCGACATACCCGCCGTAATTGGTGGAAATCCGCAATAAATCGAAGTCGTTTTTCGCATACAGCGTAATATCTACAACGGTTGTCGTCAGCACATTCGAGAAATCCGTCTCATAGACGTTCGGAATGACAATCGCTTCGTGTCCTCGCCCGACAATGTTGTAGAAGCGATTTTTCACATTCTCGAACACTCTTGGCTGATCCCCTAAATAGACATCTCCACCAACGGCTGTCGATGTTTCGTCTAGCGTTCCGTATACCGGTTGAAACCATTCCGCCGTGTTCGGGATCGCAACGGTCACCTGCTCGCCTTCTTGCAATTGCAAATCAGTGATGCGGATTGCCCCGCGCCGCAGGTTTTCAGCGACTAGCTCAAATTCGATATGATCCACTTTTTTGCGATTGAATTTCGTCAGCGTGGCAAGAAATCGCGTCCAATCGTTTTTATTCATACGATCACCCGTCTAATGACCAACGTGTTTCTGACGGATGCCCTTTCCATAAGGTCGCGATCGAACCGCTTTGTAGCATGATGTCGGTGACGTTCACCTGCCCCGATTGACAATTCTCCATGACAAACTCAATTTCAATCGCGGAAACGCCCCGATCAGGGTTTTTTACTTCGATAACTTGATTGACAAGTTGAAACATCATGTCGCCCCACCTCCGGCCAGTGATAGCCAAATTGGCTCGTCTTCTGTTCCGTCCACGTACTTGATGCGAATGTAAACACCAACGCGTCCACTCCCGACTTGCAAGTTTTCCGCCGCTACGCGCATGCTGATGGAGTACGAATCGCGATGGGACGGGTAGACGATTTGCTTAAGCGTCTTGGTTTTCCCTTCTTCGGCCGTCGCCTTGAACGAAGCGTTGCCGCTGTATCCGTTGACCGGATCAATCTCCCATCCACTATTCGTCCAATAGTTGAATCCGTCATCGGCACGGGAATTCATAAGGTAATTAAAAACACTCAAATTCAGCAAATCTTGTCGGTCTACCGTGTCCTCGGATTCAAGAGCAGGCGCCGCGTCTTGAACACCCGATAACAAATCGGACAGTGTCGGTTGCGGCCGCTCAAGTTCAATTTCCGACTCCCACGGCTTCTTGATGTTGTACTTCCAACGGACGATCCGCTTCTTTTCGTTAATCCCTAACTCTTTGTCATATACAAATACATTATCGCCAAGTGAAAATTGTTCATGGCTCAAACCCGACATTCTTGACAAGTCGGCGACTTTCATCACGTATGAAGCGGTCGGGCGCGAGAGGATACTCAAAGCATATACGCCGCGCTCGTAAAGATGAAACGGGTTGGTGAAACGCTCATCTTTCACGACCATCACTTTCTTCTTGGTCGTATATTGATAGTTTTCGATATAAGGCAATCCTTCTGGATGAGCGTCTTCAATCGTCATGTTGTTCTTTCCGTACAGGTACAGCTTCGTGACAAGGTCTTTCGTACTGTAATTCACTTCGATTTCTTTCATGTTCTTTCGATAAACAATCGCCGCGCCTGAATCTCTTCCTTCCGGCCGCAAGAAGTCGACCGTGTTATTGCTTGTATTGAACCACAGCTCGCCCGTAAAGACGTTAGGAAGCTCTCTCAAGGCTTTCAGCCGATTCGTCAATCCTTCTTCCAACTGAAGGTTTCGGCGTTCTGTCACTTCCACACGCCCGACCGACCACCCCGTCCCGTCCAAAATATCCGCCATGATTTGTTCCGGCGTCGCGTCCTGCCAACTCCATACTTTCATCGGCTCGGTATATTGCAAGTCGTACCACGTCGCTTCGCAATACACAACAAGTTCGAGCCGTCCTCCCGCTCTCACTTTCGAGACATCCCGAATGAAATAACGCTGATTGACCACTTCGACGATGTTTTCATTTTGAATGTATTCTCGTTTTGGATCGTTGTATGGAAGGGGAAACGTCAGCGTATCCACACTGCCAATCTCTTGTTCCAAAATCGGGTCATCCGCGTTTTCCAATACGCCAAGTCGATTCCCTTCTTGGTCATACACGACCAATAAGGCGTTGGACAGTCGATTGTACAGGGGTTGCTGTCGTTGCGGCGGTTGGATGTTGTATCGAATTTTCCTGAGTATGTTATAGCGTCCGACTCCTAAATGGTTGTATTTCAGCATAGGCGTCACCTCACGCCACGACTAGCCAAGGCGAGCAATAGGAACTTCGTTGAAACAACGCTCCACTTGTCGGAAACGTCGCTGGCATATCACCAAAAGGAATGTTCGTCGCCCGATAGCCGCCGTAAACCGTATGAGGGTTCGGGCGCGGGGATAAATCTTGCAAGAATGTTTGAGCATCGAATTTCACAATCGGAATGGCGCTGACTTGGTTCAGTCCGTCGTAGTACGCTGTCGCTCCGTCATGTCTTGCAATCCAATAGAAGCCTGCTTCTAATTCCAAATCAATGTCGACCATCCCCCATCCCCCGGCCGCTGGAATGGTAATGACAGGGCTTTGGAACAGCAATTCGCTCGGTCGCAAGCCGTTGTCGCGATAAATGCCAATCCGCAATGATACGTTCGTGCTGGCTGAATTCAGTTTCATTGCCGCCTTGTTGAATCGGGTTTTGTTCGGCAACGGAAACGGGAAAGCGTCAATCGTGTTGCCGTAGACTAGTATCCGAAACGCGGGCACGTGGCTGTTCGTGTTGGGCGTTCCATCAGCATTAATTGGATTGTAGTCACGCCGAAAATGGGTGACATACGTGCCCGACAAAGGATAAAACGGTTCTACTCCCGCTGGATTGTTGGCTAGTAGCAGCGAATGTTGATCCACAGCCTGTTGCAACGAAGGAATGCTTCCAATGCTTCCCTCGACGCTTTGCCGCCATGCTGAAACGTTTGTAATGTACGTGAAGTCTGCCGCGATGGTATCGTTTAAATTCTGTTGATTGTGAAAAACGACAACGCCATGCGCCGGACTGATTTCGTATTCGCTTGGATCGACTTGCACGCCGTTTCGATAGATGACAGGCGCAGGGTTGTCGAGCCAATTTCGTATCGTTCCCTCGTAAATTCGATAGCGAATGGTCGGGTCATCTTGATCCGCCACGGGTGTCAATACGTGCCCCGTCTCTTGGGCTGTCTGCATTTCCAAAACCGCCTGCATTTTGTTGATGTCGTGTTGCAAGCCTGAAATGTGAGCGGCCAAAATATCTTGGCTTGTTAGGTCTCGATATGGAGTTTGCGCCATGGTTTCACCTCTTTTCTAAATCCATCGGCTTCGAGCGTAGACGGTCGCTTTCAGAATGGTCGCGTTTCCTTCTGTGAAAAACTCAACCTCGTTTTCCTCTATGTCCAAAAACGGAAAATCCATCGAGTCTAAATGCTGATTCGCTGACCGCTTGTTTCCGTATCCGTCGACAATGTAGGCTGTGACAAGCTGGCTATCCAGTACAAGCGTTTCGCCCTGTTGCAACGTTCCCGAAAAACGGACGGACGTGAAAGGCGTACGGACGCCAATTGCGCCGCCGCTATTCGTCCCTTGTATTTCAATCAGCGGTTCTGAATACTCGTTTCCTTTTTGGCGATTCACGACGTACACGCCCGTTCCGCTGAACTCGAACACTTCGTCCTCAATCGCGTAGTAGAACGGATCGGGACAAAAGAAGTTCAACGTTCCTTGTCCGGCGCGGATCAAATCGTCAATTTCTGTTTGATCCTGAATGATGGCGTTAATGTACTTGTCCGGCTCGTCTTCAAAGATGAGCGGCTTTGGCTCGCTCTTGTTCAGCTTTCCAGCCAAGAAGCGTTTCAGTTCAAAATATGACATGTCGAGATGCTCAAAGATGACCACCTCGACAGGAATGACAACCGACTGATGCCGCTTCTCCAAGAAATACGCGCCATGCCTTCCGGCGATAGACATGGACGTGATTTCTTGCGGCGGCATTAAAGGGCGGCCAATGTCTCGAACGAGTAGATACGGTGAAAGATCAAACCCGTCATACGTAATCACAAGATGCTACCCCCTACGCCGTTTGCTCTCATTTTCCCGATGCGCCGCTGCCCAAGTTCACGGTCGATATACGGAGTGACCACTCGCATGATTTCTCGGCCATCCATCATGACAGGAACGACGATTTCAATTCTCTCCGCGCCTTGTGTTCCGCTGTTTTGCAGTTCTTCCCGAATGATGTTCCGTAGCATTCGTTGCGGCGCGACAATTTCGGGGTTTCCTGCCCCCGCGTCACCGACAATAGCTAACGTTGGCTCGTCAACAACACCACCTGTTGCTAATCGCGGGATATTAGGAATATTGAACCCAATCGAGCCGCCTCCGCGCCCACCAATCACCGGAACCCAATCAGGAATCTTCGGGATCGGGATTCGCACGCTGTTGATCGAGTTAATCATGCGGTTAATAAAGCCAATGACTTTGTTTACCGCTCCACGAACCGAGCTCACCACGCTGTTCCATGCGCTCGATGTCGCGCTTTTCACTCCGTTCCATACGCTTGAAATAATACTGCGGATGGTATTAAATACACCAGAAATACCAGAACGAATAGCGTTGATGTTGCCCGTAATCACACCGTAAATGATTTGCCAAACACTAGCCGTCAACGACTTAATAAAATTCCACACAGTCGTCACGATTGTTTTAATAAAATTAAAGACGTTAGAAATCCCAGTTTTTAAATTGTTTAAAAAGGTCAAAACGAGAGTCTTAATAATGTTCCAAACCGTCGAGGTTATGACTTTAATTCCATTCCATGCAGTTGAAATCACTGTTTGGATAACATTAAAGACCGTAGAAACAGCCGTTTTGATCCCGTTCCACACTGCTAACAAAACCGCCTTAATGGCGTTCCAGACAGCCGAGGTCACGCTTTTAATCGTGTTCCAAATGTTCGAGATAGCTGTTTTAATTGCATCAAAAACGGTAGAAGCGACGGCTTTAATAGTGTTCCACGCCGTTGACAAGGCTGATTTGATGGCGTTCCAAACCGTGATGGACACGCTCTTGATGCCTTCCCATACACTCACAAAGAACGCTCCAAGTGCGCTGAACACGGTTTGCGCCACGCTTTTGATTGCGTTCCACGAGTTCGACAGAAACTTGCTGACGGAATCCCAATTCTTCCATAGCAAAATAATGATCGCGATAAGTGCTCCTATCACGCCTATTACAATCAACACCGGCGTGGCAATCGCCCCAAAACTGACGCCAAGCACGCCCATCGCCGTAGCGATGGTAGACACAATCGGGGCGAGCGTCAAAAACAATCCGGTGATAATGCCAATCACGGTAACAATCGCCGCGATGGTTGCCGCCAATTTCGGGTTTTCAGAAATCCACTCCGCCACTTTGCTGACCACATCAGCAATCCCTCGATACACCGGAGCTAGAGCCGTGTTTAAATCGTTGAACGCATTTTGCATTTGCACCATCGGGTCGGCATTCATTTGTTGCACTGTTTGATTGAACAAGTCTTGATTCTTGCTCGCATCACCCAAGTGCTTGTTCATGTTCAGTAGCGTTTCCGCGATGTTCGTTCCTTGGTCTTCCCACATTGTCAATTTGTTATCGCAAAGGCTTTTTATCCTCTGCTTCCGGAGGTTTCCCTCATACCCTTTCGGGATACGGCTGGTCAATTCCAGCCCGGTTCGGCGTACATTTTCAACCAACGTTCGTTGGTTGCCGGACACTCTTGGGCGGATTATTGCTCCCATCTAACGCTCACCGCCTACGCTCTACGGTGCGGGGTGGTGTTCCCCGTTACCTCGGTGTTGGCATATGAATCGGCATAATAAAAGGCGCTCAAACAGAGCGCTTATTTACAATCGACAGAAATTCATAAAATTGTTGTTTAGTGTTCTTTCCGTATCCGTATATATCATGGAAATTTTTATGACATGTTATGCATAAGGTTATGCCGTTATCCACATCAAGTCGTTTCTCTTTGCACCAATCCCAGCTATCCAAGTGATGGGCAATTAAGTTCCCGCCTTTATTATCTCCACAACATTGACATGTATAATTATCTCTTTCGTAGACTTGTGTTCTCCATAAACCGTAACCTTCAATAAGCCGCTCTTTTTCTCTTTCCTCATCTGTTTTGTTCGGGTTGTAATTAGGATTGGATTTTCCAAAACGTCTAACTCCATACATAGGATTGTTCTCTCCGCTCCAATCCATATATATCACTTTCGATGGATTGGTTTCTAAATCCCTTAAAAGTTCCGAGTAACATTTTTTGCAATAAGTAGATTTCCTTTTGCCCGAATGATAACTTTTTCCACATCTTTGACATGTATGAGAATATTTGTTTCGATTATATTCTCTTTCGCAATCTTTGCAGTAACTGAATGGCTTCTTTTCTCCTTTGACAGTTCTAAAATTAAATTCATCTAACAGCTTTTCTTTTAAACATTTAGAACAATATTTATAACCGTCTTTTGGTGTTGGTAACAAAGGAGTCTTTCTCCGTCTTAAATTTTCGCACCGTTTACATCTTTTTCTACACCCATCAGGATAGCGTTTGTCTTTCACAAAATCATCTAGTGGTTTTTCTTCACCACAATCACAACAAACCTTATTCATTTTTACAACCTCCCGTAGTTTCGAACAACTCATGAAAGGGCAGGCAGTCGGGAATCTGCTTTTCGGTGCGTCCCCTAGCCCCTTTATAAATTATTTTAACATGCCATATCACGCCGATTCACTTAGCTTCCACCGATTTTGCCCGGTTTTATTTCGGCACAACTTTCGTTTACCGAAAATAGCAACCCCTAGTGCGTTCCGCTTCGTTTCATCGTCAACGCTCATCAACGCTTTGGCTACCTGTTGCATGGCCTGTCTTCCTTTGTCGCCGCCTGCCGCAACAGCCTGCCCCCATGCCTGCAACTGCTCCGCAGAAATGCCCGTTCCTTTCAAGAGTTCGACCGTCGTTTCATTCACGCCCTGCCCGAATTCTGCAAGACGGATGCGGCCTTCTTTCAGCCCGTCAAGCAGATTGTCGATGTTCCATGTTCCCGTCTCGACCCCAGCGGCGAAAATTGCTTGAATCTCATTCGCCTCAAATCCAGCGCGGTTCAATTGTTGGCCGTACTCGGAAATGATGTCAAGCTGTTCAGGCGGAAAGCCAATGCGCAACAGCGAATTGACAAGCCCAAGCGCTTGCTGATCCGACATTTCAAGCTCGCTGCCAATTTCGTTTACCTCTTGAATCAACTCTGTAAAGTCGATTCCCGAATATGCAGCCGCGATCGCTCCGGCTCCCTCGACAATTTTCCGGTTTGCGGCGTCACTCGCATCAGCGTTCAGCGCGAATTGACGGCGCACACCTTCTAGGGCGCTTTCGGCGTCAATCCCGTACGCTTTGACCGTGTTTGTTGCTTCTTTGACTGCTTGGATAGACTCGGGAGGAACGTCGAAGGAGACGCGAATTTTCGTCTCCGTGTTTACGCTCTCTAACGCTTTCCCGACAACCGCTGAAATGCCTGCACCTGTCGCCATACCGGACAGGACAGGCTCAAAATTAATGTCTTTCAGCGATTTCTCCGTATTCTCCGCTTCGTCTTGCAGTTTCTTGAGTTCGCCCCTTGCTTGCGACGTATCCACTTTCGGGGAGGGCATGGAACGGATGGTTTGAGTGAGTTCTCGAATGGCTCCTTCCAGTCGAACGATTGAAGACAGGTCCGCTTGAATATCCAAATCTGGCATCGACTCAATGGCACTTTCAACGGATTGGAACGCCTTTTCCGCGTTTCGTGTGACGCGGTTCAAAATGCCGGACACCTCGTCTACGCCGGAAATGGCAATTTGAACGACTTGATCCGCCATGCATCATCTCCCCTTTCGTACCAAACGCGCCCGTGAAGGGAGTCTTCTTCTCAGTTTCTCCGCTTCTTTTTGACGCTCTTTTTGAATCTTGTTATGTTGGGCGATAAGCACTTCTTGTTGCAACGGCGTCATAAAAGGAATGTCGAGTGGCGAAATGCCGCACTCTTTCACGAGAAAATAAAAATTCCTTCCCTCACGATTGAGGAAAGGAATCTTCGTCATTCTCCACCGCTTCTTGAATTTGTTGCTTGTTTCCGATGCCTGTCAATTCGTAAATACGAGCGGCGATCTCATCGACCAATTTCGGTGGAAATTCGTTTTCTACAACCTGTTCTGTAATCATGGGGTCAACCGTTCCATAGGCAACGGCTTTGATCGCCGCCCGTTTCCGACCGCGCAAGTTCGCTTTCGTGTCAAATTGGAGCGTCTGCGTCATTTTACCTTTTAGTGTAGGCGTTCCTTTTACTGACACGCCTTCTTGCATGAGTTCCTCGATTTCCAGCGCTTCTTTATTGTTCAGCGGGCGAATGTCCACTTCAAATTCTTCGCCGTTCCACGTCACCGTCATCGTTTCTTGGTGGGCTGTCCCGTTCAAAACGCCTGCTGTCAATTTTTTCGCCATCGTTATCCCTCCATGCCTTCGATTTTCCGTCTAGCGGCTTCATGTAGACGTTTCTTTTGCAAGTCTAATGGTTTTATAGCCCATCATGTATCGTGGCTGTATGAGGCTGTCAAGGGCTTTCATGCGATTGTATACGACGCCTTGTCGTTCGTTAGTGAGACTTGAATAGGACCCGTCGACGTTGCCGGATCAAACAACGCCCGCGCCGTCACCGTCTGTACAATGCCTTCCCGTCCCTCGACAGGTTGGCTCGATGCCGTATAAATCAACCGCGGGAAAATGATGTCCAAATTGCTTCCTAGATGCAACGTGTAGCTGAATTCTTGCAACGTGTCAGTGCTTGGACCGTCCGCGCCACCCCAAAAGACGATCAGCTCTTGATCTCTGTCGAATCCAAGGGCAACTTCTAACGTGACGACCATCGAACCCATGAACGCTTTCTTTGGAAAACGCGACCCGAATCCTTGTGCGCTCTCAATGTCCGCACCGGTTTCCACTGTCAGCGTTAAGCTGTTGACCGACGCGCTCATATCTGTACCGTTCTTTTCAAGCGCCGCCATCGGGGCAGTGAAGATGTTGCCTTCCGTGAATTGAATGTTGGTGGCCAGCGGCGCCCGTTTGTCTGACGCGCCTAACGTGTTGACTGTCAATAACGCCCACTCGTTTTCAATCTCCAATTCTAGCGACTCAATCACGTTGCCAAGGAACACATGCTCCATAATGTCCTTCCCGACTTTCGCCGAAAATGAAGGCATCAGCGCACTGCGGGCAGGATAGAACGTGTGCGTATAGCCGGTCGTGGCATCGCCTGTCACTTCATAGCCGCCCAACGCCCACTTCCAAAACCACCCCGTCGCTTTGTCGTCAAGCGGCAGTGTGATCGCACCTCCGGTCGAGTACACGCCCAATTGAGCTACGCGATCCAAGCCGGAAATGCCTTCGTAAATCAGTTTGTCGTCTTCGGCAGGTTCGATGGAAACACTTTCGGGATCGAGCGTTTCTGTGTATTGCGCCGCTTCCACCCCAAATTCCGTTTCCTCGCCGATCATCAAGTACCGCGTAATCGCCATGCATCATCACCTCACTCTTTAACGGTCTTGAGCGGAGCAGGCGTTAGGGTGGCGGCATAGTCCGTATCCGCTGTTCCGGCGTCCGCGTCAAGTTTCTGCAACAAGGCAATTTGCTTATTTCGCAGTTCGTTCAAATCGTCAATCAAGTCATAAAAAATCGCTGGCAATTGAGCAACGCCAGCGCCGCCTTCGCCTTTCCCGATGTGTTTTGGCACTTTTGCCATACTACTCCCTCCGTTTCACTCGAAAATCAAATTGCACTGCAGACCAACAGACCTGCGTATTGTTGCCCATCTCATAGGCCGGATCGACTTGCGTCGGGCGAACGTCGGATACAACCCCGCCCAACGTTCGATCCTGCACTAACACGTCATAGACCGTCAACGCCAAATCATGCGCCTTCTCTAGCCCTTGTTCAGGGTCGGGGTCTTTGACAAACACCACGAAGTTGAACCGTATGTCATGGTCGGCTGTGTGGCCGCCAAGCAAGTTCGGGGCATACGACTCCGGCACAATCCAAATCGCAGGTGTTTGCAACGTCCCGACTCTCACCTTCTCCCCGTAGACAATCCGCTTGATTTCCCCAAGCTCCGGCGCTTGCTCTAGCACTTCACGAATCTTCGCTCGAATCTCTTTATGAATGTCTTTGAGCGGCTTTTGTCGAATCATATTAGTTTCACTTCCCTTAATGCTTCTTCAATGAAATCATCAATGCGCCGTTCAGCGGCGGCGATGGAACGTTCAATGTAGTGCTTCGGCTTGATGCCAGGATGCTTCACTTTCTTTGCAAAGATGACTTCCCCGTTCACTTCAAACCGCAACGCTTTCGCCCTACGCGGATAGATTTCGTATGGTCCAGAACCATAGTTTTGTACGAGCGCATATTCCACGTTCGTGCCGACTGTATAGAACCGCGCGTTTCGCTTTTGCAACTTCCATGATCCAGCCAAGCGTCCATGGTCTTGAGGCGAAAATTCCATGAGATTGCCCCACACTTCGAGTGCGGTCAACTCTGTCGCGCGGTTTAGCGCCGCTCTCATGCGTGGAATCAAGCGCCGTAAATCGTCCATATTGATTTCAGTATCAAACATGTTCATCACGCCTCTACAAAGTCATCGGATGAAAGGAAAACGTCAATGCTTCGCTTCATAAACGGCCGCAATTCTGTCCCTAAATCCTTGGTGACGTCCGATGTGTTCAAAATGGATACGGCAAAATCGTCAATTTGAATAATCGGACTGGATCGTTGTTGTTGGGCGACCGCTACGACTTTTGCGACAGTCCGTACCAAAATGTCTTGGATCGCCAAATAGTCGTCGTCCGTTTCAAGAACGGTTCGTTTCAATCTCGCGTGGATATGCGACGCGATCCGCTCAATCCACGTCGACAGCAAGTCATCCAGCGCCGCTTCGGGATCGGCCGCATTCGGAAAGCGGAAATACTCCGCAGAAACGCCCGTCAAATCTCGGACGTCGCGCGGAGTCACCACTTCCGTCGCTGGCTTTTCGAATAAAGGCATATGTCATCACTCTTCTTTCAACGCCTCGAGCTTGTCGATCAATGTCGAACGTTTTTTGCCTGCTTTCTCTTGGGACAACGCTTCGTCAACGGAAATTTTGCCTTCTTTGACCGCCTCTAGCACCTCGTCAATCGTCATGCTTTGAACGTCCAAGGAAGGTTCGGTGGGTTCGGCACTTTCGTGACGATGTTTCGTTTCGCTTTTGCCTCCTTCACTCACGATTTCAACCTCAAAATCCCGAACCGCTTTCACGGTCAGGTATTCGCGATTTCCGACTGTGATTTCAATCACTTTGTTAGGCGGGAACTCGACACCAAGACGGTATCGAGTTTTCCGACCTTTGTTCACCACTCGCAGTGTTTTCATCCATTCTCACCTCATCAGCCCGTATAGCCTTGCGCGACAACAGCGGCGTTCTCATCCTCAAAGTTACAGTCAACACGCAACGTCGTGACAAAGTCCGTACGCCGTGCCTTCGGTTGACGATCCGGTTCGATGCGGATGTCGCGGTAAATGCCGTAAACAAGGTTTGCCGGATTGACAAGGAGTGCCGTTCCGGCAGGCATGTTCGCCGAATCGACCACCGGAATGCCTTTGTAGGCCAATTGCGTAGCGGTCGTTTGCGCCGTATCACCAAGCCCTGTACCACGCGCGCGAAGAATGTCACGATAGGCGTCTTCAATGTCCCAATGCACATAGAAACGCCATTGGGAGCGGTCGCGCAGGTATTTCTTCGGCACGGCGTGGATCATGGCGTCAAACATCGCTTCGACATTCGTCGGATCAAAATCCGTCGTGCCTTGAACAAGGTTGGCCGCTTTCTTGAGCCACCCGTCTGTTTTCGCCAAGAACGGATCACTGCTCGCTTTGTCGCCGTTTAGGAACAGTTCTTCAAGGTCAACGCCGACACGTTCTGCGATCAATTGAATCAGCGTATCCTCGAATCCTTCGCGTTCGATGTTATCCTCAAGGGTCGAATCCGTGATGCCCGAAACGCCGATCACTTCGACCGACTCCAATTTATTCGTGCTGAATTCCGGCTTCGCTTCGCCGGTCGGCGCTTCTCCCTCCGTTGCCGCCTGCAAGATGCGCGAACCGAATGCAATACGGTCAATATCGTGCGTGTGGCTCGTCATGTCAATCCGGCGCGCCTCATCCAAAATGCGCGTAGCTTGGGAGACCGTCCGTACGAAAAGCTGTTGCTTCGCTGGAGCTAAACGCGATGCGCCAAGGTCGGTCGTCGTAATAGCTTTTAAGACGTTTTCCAATTTTCCAAGAAGCATGTCGTTCGTCATCATATCATCAACACTCCCTTTCTATTTTTTGTCCGACATTTATTTGCGCTTGAACCCAAACGGATCACGGTCGTATTCGTCTTGCGGCTTTGACTTTTCCGCCGCACCGTCTTGCCCCGTCAGCCGCTTCGAAAACGGAATTTTCCGCTTGAGCTCGTCAAGCTGTTTCATGACTTGTTCGTATTTCTCTTTGTAGCTGTCGTCTTCGCTTTTGGCAGCGGCTTCGCCTTCGAGGTCATCGTCTTCAGTCTGCGGTTCTTGCGGCTCGTTCTCCGGCGCCGCTCCTTTCAACGTGCTCATGATTTCCGACAGCTTGTCATTTACGGGTTTCAACGAATCATCGATCATTTTTTGAACGTCCTCGACTTTCACTTCGTCATCACCTTCTTTCGATTTGTTTGCTCGTTCTTCTTCGGCAATCCGCAACAGTTCGTCAATGACTTCCTTCGCGGCTTTCAGCTTCTCGTAGTTCGCATCAGAAATTTTTCGCCCTGCCTTTTCGGATGGTTTCAGCCCCAGCTTTTCTTTGAATCTATCGAAAAAGCTTTTATTCGCTCGCTGTGGGCTTTTTTCTTCGCTTGAAAGGGTTACCCCTTGCCCGCCGCTTTGCTCGTCTCCTAGAGCCGCCTGCGCGGCCACAGCGACGCTTTGCGGCGAAAGGGATTCAACAGGGACGATGTTCTCCACGATGCGAACCTCTTGCAGGTCGCCGACAAACTCGACGTCTCCCTGCTCGTTGATCGTGTAGCCGATTTGGAAGAATCGTTTTTTGCCGCTCGCCAAGTCATCGACACGGATCACAACGGAATCTTCGAAAATGGAATAGACATACGAATCAAACGCGCCGTTATCGAATGTCTGATAGACTTTTTCGCGCAACAGTTCGCTGATGTATTCAAACGAACCTTGAATGGCCTTTTTCACCGCTTCTTCTCGATTGTCCTTGCTTTTGATCGCGATGAATTTGGCTTTCGGCACGGCAGGCTCGTCGACAAGGGAAACGGCATTGACCACCCAATCACCGGCGGATCGTTCCAAGTCGGATAGCGTCGTGCGTTTCGCCGCTTCTTTGGATTTCAGCGCCGCTTTCGGAACGCCCATAATCGAAAAGCCGGTCAGTTTCCCTTCCTTCACCGCCCGCCAGACATCCTCATCCTGAACACGAACACCCATCATCCAACTTCCTTTTGGGACAGTCAACTCGTCGTCAACCTTCCAGTCAAACGGCAAGATGTACGATTCCACTACCTTGCCGACATTGTTCAGCGTGTGTTGCAAATCGATGTTGCCGTATTGCTCTAAAAACTTGTGCGCCACTTCTTCAATCTTTTCAGCGGATACGACATCGCCGTCGCTGTCCGGCTCGTTCGGTACAAGAACAGGGCCGAACACAGTCCGCTTCTCCTCGTTCTTGTGTGTGACCGGCGCAGTGAGTTCGTGCTTCATCTTCTCACTCCTTTCCGTTCGGAATCGTTTTAAGAAACGCGCTACGCCTAGAATGAAATCACCCCCTTTACGGATAGTAAGGCGTTCTGACGATTTGCTCGCCTTTTTTTGGGATATACGGACGGCATCGGCATCGGCAGTTGATCCATTCCTCGATAGGTCCGGATCGGTCTAACGGGTGCATCAGCCCATTGGAGAAACGTTCATCCATCCGAACCACCTGTCCGTGCAGGGAGTAATGATCGGCTCGGTCTTTCGGGTTTCTTCCCCTCACACGGCTGTCCCTGACCGTCAGCCACTGCTTATACCGGACGTTGTACTCTTGCATGGTTTGGAAAATGCCGATGTTTTGCGCTCCCTGCACTTCGGTTCTCGCGATCGTTTGCAGTCGATGATCGCGCAAGTCTTTAAAATCGGCGCGCAAATCCACAGCGATGTCGTCAATCCCTTTTCCTTCTTCATAGCCGCGAACCAGCGTAGCGCGGAAATCGCCTTTAATTCGCCGGAATGTATCCTCCGAAAACACATAAACGCGCTCTCGCAATTCTTCGAGAACGCGTTCACTGAATTCTGTAAACACCAATTCCAAGCCCTGTTCGAGAATTTCTTCAAACGTCAACTGCCTTGCCACGACCGCACTTTCGACAGCGGCTTCGGCGATCTCTTCCTCCATGTCCGCGAAAATCGGATCAAGAATATCCGCGATAAACGTTTCCTGTTCGAGAATCGACAGCGGGATATAGCCAAGCTCGCGCAACCGCTGGATGAACATACTTTCCAGCCCAACTTGCAGGCTGACCAATCGTCTCGCCAGCTTTTCTTCGATTTCGGCGATCCGCTCGTCTTGCTCTTTGAAAGTAGGAAGCGCTCCGTGTTCGACGAGGAACGCGACAAGCTCGCGATCCATTTCCAACAGTTTGCACACTTCACACATGCTTGCCGCCCTCTTTCGTGGCGATGTCGATGAGTTTGGCGTGCAACTGTTTCAGCGAATTCAATATCGCGTTCGTTTCTTCTTGCGAAGCATCGAGCGGTTGCCCGAAAATGAAATGCCGGTCTAGGTTCGGATCGTCAATCGGGTCTCTGCCCAATTCGCGCAAAATCATGTTTGGACTGTACGCGCCTACTTCAAACAAGAAGCGCAGTTCCTCAATCTTCGCTTGTGTGTCTTTCGTGTCAATATCCTTGAAACGGAAACGCCAATCTGTAATTCCCAATCCGACAAACAGCAGGCGATTCAGCACATTCTCAAGCATGTCCTGCCGCGGCTCGATGACTGATTGCTTGTAAATTTCCGTCGACTCCCTCGCTGTCGAACCGCCAAGCGAACCTTCGACGACGATGCCGGCTCGATAAGGCGGAACACCATGTGCGGACAGGATTTCGTCGCGGTTGTCCGCCCGCAACATGCGGAAGCTCGCTTCCTTCGTCTCCACGGACAACGCTTGGAACTTGATTTCGATCGGCGTGTCCGAGAAATCGCCCTGCGGCTTTTGCGCCGTCACCACTAATGTCGAGTGGCGATTTTTCTTAACTCACATTTCGCACCCTCTCGACGAAAATCGGGAGGATTTTTTCGTTCCGATGTCGAATGAATCCTTGACACACAAGGAAAGTGAAGGAGTTTTTCTCTCATGGATGTTCAAGTCGAAGCGGTCTATCGCAATTCTTATTTGAATATAATAAGTGCCCTATTCAAGAAACTGGGTCTGCCTCAATTGATTGACCATCTCGTGCCCGTCGATCCGCAGTGCCAAACGCGAGTCAGCGATGCCGTTCAGGCCATCCTCTACAATGTGTTTGACGGCCGGCAAGCCCTCGTTCACTTGGAACATTGGGCTCAGGAGGTCGATTGTGAGAAACTCATCCGTTCCGGGCTCCATCCTTCCCAGTTGAATGACGATGCGTTGGCCCGTCATCTCGATCGCCTGTATGAGGCTGGCATTCACAACGTCATCAGCACTTGCTCTGAK